>CAZJDB010000153.1:0-38082 GCA_964544695.1 uncultured Chitinophagaceae bacterium | reverse complement strand
CCATCAGGACCTGCTCAGCTTCGATTCGGGCGAAAGCATCCTCAAAGTAGCCATGGGCGCCTTCGAACGCGTCCTCGAATTGGAAAAGGAAATCGAGGACCTGGGCAAAATCCTGGAAGAAAAGGAGGACGAGGCCCTGCTCATGGAATACTCCGAAAAGCTCCACGAGATCGATGTACTGGACGGCTACAATATCCACCACAAGACCGAGGAAGTCCTGCAGGGCCTGGGCTTCAGCAATGCCGACCTGGGACGGCCCTACCAGGAATTCAGCGGGGGGTGGCGCATGCGCGTCCTCCTGGCCAAGATGATCCTCCAAAAGCCCGACCTGCTGCTACTGGACGAACCGACGAACCACCTCGACCTGCCCAGCATCGAATGGCTGGAAAAGTACCTGGTGCACTACCAGGGCTCCGTGGTCATCATTTCGCACGACCGGTATTTCCTGGACCGCATGGTCAATAAGATCGTGGAGATTTACCAGCAACAACTCCACATCTACTCCGGCAATTACACCTATTACATGGAAGAAAAGGCCCAACGCGTGGAGCTACAACAAAGGGCCTTCGAGAACCAACAGGACTATATCCGCCAGCAGGAGCGCTTCATCGAGCGCTTCCGCGCCAAAGCCACCAAAGCCGCCGCGGCCCAAAGCGCCATGAAACGCCTGGACAAACTGGACCGTATCGAGGACGTCGAAATCGAGCGCCCTTCCTTACGCATCAATTTCTCGGTGGATAAACAGCCCGGCAAAATCCTGGCAACCCTCAAAGACGTTACCAAGCGTTTCGGCAACAACACCATCCTGGAAAACACCGGCGCCGAAATCAACCGGGGCGACAAAATCGCCCTGATCGGCGCCAACGGCAAGGGCAAATCCACCCTGCTGCGCATCGTTGGAGGCACCGAACCCTTTGAAGGAGAACGCATTTGGGGGCATAACGTCATGGAAAGCTTTTATGCCCAACACCAGCTCGAGGCCCTGGACGTCAACCAAACCGTCCTGGAAGAAATGCTACGCTGCGGATCCCAGAAAACCGAACTGGAGCTGCGTACCCTCCTGGGTTGCTTCCTGTTTTCGGGAGACGAAGTAGAAAAGAAGATCAAAGTCCTCAGCGGAGGCGAAAAAGCCCGCGTTGCTTTGGCCAAAGTCATTGTTTCCAAGGCAAACTTCCTCCTCCTCGACGAACCGACCAACCACCTCGACATGCATTCGGTCAATTTGTTGATCGAATCCCTAAACCGCTACGAAGGCAGTCTCCTACTGGTCAGCCACGACCGCTATTTCGTGCAGCGCACCGCCAATAAGATTTGGGAGATCGACGCTGACCACCAGGTCAAGGAATTCGTCGGCCACTACGAAGAATGGGTAGAATGGAAGACGCGCATGGCGGCCCGCGCCGCCGCGCCCACCGCGAAACCCGCAGCAGCGCCCACCGCGAAACCCGCAGCAGCGCCCACCCCGAAACCCACAGCAGCGCCCGCTGCGAAACCTGCCGCCGCGCATACCGCGAATCCCGCGTCCCGCAGTGCTGCGGCCCCGCCAAATCCCGCCGCAGCCGCCGCCCCGGCACAGAAACCCGCCGCCGCGCCAAAGGGAGCGCCCATCGACAACACCGCCAAAAAAGAACTCCAAAAACACCAACGCCGCTTCGAACAACTCGAAGCCGAACTCGCCACATTGAAAACCCAAAAGGAGAAACTGGAATCCGACCTGGGCACCCCCGCGATCTACGCCGATAAAACAAAGTTCCAGGTGGCGGAAAAAGCCTACCTGGAGTGTTCCGAGAAGTGGACTCAACTGAATAAAGAATACGAGACCCTTTTCGAGAAACTGGTCGAACTAGGCGGCGCCTAAACGTTTTCCGGTCGAGTTTCTAGTCGGAAGGGGTCCTTATACCTTGATCAACTCCAAATTCCCAAATGTTTTGCAAAAAGGGTGATTTCACGAGCCAGGAAATTTAATTTTCTATCTAACTTGTGGTAGATATTGAACTATTTACTCTTGGAAGTATGGAATATTTATGGGGGTTTCTAATTGGATTTGGGAGCAGCCTTGCTGCTTCATTTAGCTTTTTATACTTCATTTTGTATAGAATGCGCCCTAAAATTGTCATTAGCCCGCATATTTCCAAGCGCCCAAATCCATTTGACGAAGGAACTCCTTTTATGTATGTATTTAAAATTGTAAACAAGTCTTTCCATCCTGCTTTTGATGCTTCGATTGAACTTTATGAATTACATCATTACCCCGCAGAAGATGGTAAAGAAGATGATAAATTAAACGTCCGTTATATCCCTTTAAGACTAAAAAAAAGTCACTTTGCCCGCATACCAAGCAAAAAGGGGTATAAAAAATCAAGTGTCTATGCTGAACATTGTATTTTGTTTAGAAGCCTGGAAAACCTTGAATTAATCTTAAGGGAAGAGAGTAAATCCGTTCAACTTCAAATTACATTAAGACACGGATTGACAGGTCTAAGTAGGTGCTTTACAAAGAATTATGTAGGAATATCTAAAATCAAGGATAAACCATTCCCATTTGGAGATAATGTAGAAATAAATTAGTAACTTTATACCAAATGATGACTATGAAAGACACGATGGTTGGCTAAAGGGATTGTCTAAAAATAGTCCCCTCCAAAAGTCTCGAAGCTGAAGAAGTGTAGGCAACTTAAGTATTAAGTAGCCTATTTTATTTTTAGAACCGTTCTGCCCAATGGCACAGGAGCGCGAAGCCCAAGACCTTAGCTCCCCCCACCTTAAACGAATATCTCCGCCGCCATTGCCTTGGCCTCCGTCAAAGCCTCTGAGTTAATATGCGTTTCATACCCGTGGGTAGACAAATAATCGACGATATCTGAGGTGTTCAAATTGCCAACCAGCTCATCCTGCGCAAAAGGACAACCTCCAAAGCCGCCCAAAGCCCCGTCAATCCGACGAGACCCCGCCTCCAGGGCCGCCGCTATTTTCTCGGACTCTTCCCCCGGACGTGAATGCAGGTGGACTCCAATCTCGATAGAGGGCAGACCCGAGACCAAATGACTCGTCAGGCGGAACACCTCCGAGGGTGTCGCCAGCCCGACCGTATCCGCCAGGGAAATACTCCCCACCCCCGCAGCCGCGAGTTTGTGCGCCCAGTGCAGCACGAGGTCATGGGAATAAGGGTCCTTATACGGATTTCCGAAAGCCATGGAGAGGTACACCACGACCTGCTTATCGCTTTGCTTGCAGAGATGCTGTATAGCGCCCACGCGCTCAAATGATTCTGCGATCGAAGCACCCGTGTTTTGTTGCTGGAAAGTCTCCGAAATAGAGAAGGGATATCCCAGGTACCCTATCTCCGGATGTGTGCTCGCCTCCTCCGCCCCCCGGACGTTGGCGACAATAGCCAGCAAGCGCGTATCGTGGATCGGACGCGCCAAACCCGCCAATACCTGCACCGTATCTGCCATCTGCGGAATGGCTTTGTGGGATACAAAGCTCCCAAAGTCCAGGGTATCGAAACCAACCTTCAATAAAAGGTTGATATAATCTATCTTATCTTTCGTGGGAATGAGGTGTTTCCAGCCTTGCATGGCGTCCCGTGGGCTTTCGATGACTTTGACAAAACGGGATGACTTCAGCGCGGGGGCAGTACTGTCTTTAGTGTGCATAGGTCCTGCTTTTCAGGGCTTCGTATAAAATGATCCCGGCGGCAACCGAGACGTTGAAAGAATCGAAGGTACCGGCCATGGGTATGTGGAAACGCGCATCGGCCGCTTTGCGCAGGAAGGGTTGGACGCCATGCTCCTCCCCACCCATGATGACGCAGGCCGGGCCTGCCCAATCCACCTCGAATACGCGCAAGGGTGCATCCATTTCAGAAGTATATACGCGGATACCGTTCAAATGCAACAAATCCACCGCCTTCAAAAGGCTCGATACCCGGCAAACGGAGATTTTCTCCAGGGCCCCCGCCGAAGACTTCATGGCCTCCTCGTTCAAAGCCCCCACTCCTTTGTCGGGGATGATCAGGGCCTGGGCTCCACAGATCAGGGTGCTCCGGGCAATGGCTCCGATGTTGCGTACATCGGTGATCCCGTCCAGCATGACAAACAACGGCGCCTCCCCCTTGGAAACACAAAAATCGATCACATTCTGCAGATCGCTATACACGATCAATGCCGCGATAGCCACGACACCCTGATGAGTGGCCCGGGTTAAACCATTCAATTTCTCGGAAGGAACCACATTTATGGGCACCTGTGCCGCCATGGCCAACCGCCGTATGTCCTCGATGCCCTCGCCGGAGGCATTCTTTTGGAGAAATATCCTGTCAATGCCTTTGCCATCCGCCAGGGCTTCTAACACAGGCTTACGGCCAACCACCAGTGAAGGCTTGGCGCCCCGGTCCCGGGAAACAGGCTTGAAAGATTTCATCGTGCAAAATTCGGCATTACCCGGGAACGCACAAAGTCGATTTGCTCCTCCGTAAAAGCCCCCGCCGGAAACACGAAGGCCGAAACCTTATTCGTGTACAACAGCAGGAAGCGTCCTACCCGCTGAACCCGAACCACCGCGCTCCAGGGCAGCACCCCCTCTGCGACATTCAGTGCAAGTCCCTCGGACGAAAACGAATAGGTCACGGGCCGCGAAATATAAGAGCTGACCTTGTAATTGCGCGCCGCCATCCAGGCGTTAAAAACGGGAAAGGCTATCGCAAAATAAAACCCAATGAACAGCGTCGGGTATACCCCCGAGTAACGGGGTATCACATCGGAGATTTGCAAACAGCCAAATATCAACGCGGCAACCCCAATAGCGGTCAGGACCCTGATGACAGGACTGGTATAGGTCCGGAGAATGCTCATCCGGACAAACTCACGCCGGCTGAGGTGCACGGTAACGGAAAAATCCATCCTGCAAAATTAATGTAACTATTTTTAACCCGGGAGGTATCCTAAAATCATGTGGACAACCTACTTCAAAACCGCCTGGCGTTCCCTGCGCCGTGGCCGCGCCTTTGCTTTCCTCCACATCGGAGGTTTAGCCCTGGGCCTGACCGTGGTCGGGCTGATCGCTTTCTGGATAAAAGATGAACTGACGTTTAACCGGTACCATGGCCACTACGACCGGATCGCGCGCGTGGGGAGGATGGAAACGTGGAAAGGGCTGACGGGATCGGGGTTTTCCCAATCCCTGCCGCTGGCCATGACGCTCAAGGAAAACTACAACGAGGATTTCGAAAGGGTCGTCCTGTCCTCCTTCATAGGGGAAGAGCAGATCCTCTCCTATAAAGACAAGCACTTTACCCAAAAGGGCGCCTTCATGCAGCCGGGTGGGCCGGACCTGTTCAGTCTGCGGATGATTAGCGGAAGCCTGCAAGGCAGAAACAGTATACTAATCAACCAATCCCTGGCCCAACGCCTCTTCGGCGAAGAAGACCCGATAGGAAAAACCCTCACTTTCAGCAACGGCCAACCCGCCACCGTCACCGGTGTTTACGAAGACATCCCCCTCTCCTCCGACCTACACATCATGACCTACGTGTCTACGTGGGATCTCTGGATGTCCCTCCCCGGCAATTCATGGATGCAAAACACCGATTGGTCGGATAATTTCATGAACGTATATGTCCAACTCAAACCCGGCGTATCCATAGCGCAGGTCGACCGTCAAATCCGGGACCTCAAATTAATGCACGTCGACAAAGAGGAAGCCCAGGGAAAGCCCCGCATATTCCTATACCCAATGTCACGCTGGCACTTGTACAACCGTTTCGACCGCGGGGTGATCGAGGCGGGTGACCAGATGTCCTTCCTTTGGTTTTACGGGTTGATCGGGGCCTTCGTGCTCCTGCTGGCGTGCATCAACTTCATGAACCTGGGAACGGTCATGAACGTCAAAAAGGCCAGGGAGATCGGCGTGCGTAAGGTGACCGGCGGACGGAGAAGTCAGCTCGTCACCCAATTCCTGATCGAATCGGAACTCATTGCCGTAACTGCATACCTCATAGCCATCCTCCTGACCTGGCTGCTCCTGCCTGCGTTCAACCACATCGCGGCCAAAGACATGCGCATCCCCTGGGCAAGCGGCGTCTTCTGGCTGGCGGGCGTCGCCACAACCCTCCTGACGGGCCTGATCGCTGGCAGTTACCCCGCATTCTACCTCTCCGGCTTTGCCCCCGCCAAAGTCCTGAAAGGTTCCTTTAAAACCAAAGCCTCCCGACCCAGGCAATTCCTGGTGGCGGTCCAATTTACCGTGACCATCACCCTGATCATTGCGACACTGGTGGTGTACCGACAGGTGCAATACGCCAAAGACAGACCGATGGGGTATGATCAAACCGGGCTGATCACCATGCGCCTAAACTTCGATAACAAATTCGACGTCCTGAAACAGGCGCTGGAAGAAACGGGGAAGGTCCAAAACGTAGCCGCTTCGGTCACTCCACTCACGATGATCCAAATGGAAAATGAAGGGGTGGTATGGAAAGGAAACCCGGGAACGGACAAAATAGACTTCGGGACCCTGGCGGTCAGCGATGACTATGGAAAGACGGTCGGGTGGCGTTTCACGCAGGGGCGCGATTTCGAGGTGCAGGACTCGGACAAGCTGGTCATCAACGAAGCCGCCGTCAAGGTCTTCGGGATGACCCATCCCCTGGGCGAAACCATCACCTGGCGAAAACAATCTTACCAGATTATCGGCGTGATCAGGGATATGGTGATGGAGTCTCCCTTTAAAACGCCCTTTCCTACCATCTTCTACACCAGGGGATATAAAAACTGGCTTTACGTAAAGCTCAAACCCGGCGAGATACCTGCCGTTGCCTCCGCTTTCCACAAAATATACCCCCAGGTCCCTTTCGATTACCACTTTGCGGACGATGAATACGATGCCAAGTTCGCCGCCGAGCAAAGCACGGGTACCCTGGCTGCGTTTTTCGCAGCCCTGAGTATCATCATCAGCTGCCTGGGCCTCTTTGGCCTGGCCAGCTACGTGGCCGAACAGAGAACAAAGGAATTGGGCATCAGAAAAGTGCTGGGCGCGAGCAAAAGCCACCTGCTGGGATTACTCACGAAGGATTTCACCTACCCTATCGGAATTGCCGTGCTCGTCGCCTCCCCCCTTGCCTGGACTGCCATGCATGCCTGGCTGGAACGCTATGCGTACCGGACGAACATACCCTGGTGGCTATTCGCCTGCGCGGGAGCGGGCGCCGCGGTTATAGCCCTGCTGACCATCGGCCAAAGGGGCCTGAAAGCCATTAGTGCGAACCCTGCGGATGCCCTACGGGCTGAGTAACCGTCTGCCCGTTACCCGAAGGTTCTTCAGTCATGGCAGCCATGATCTGTTTCTTCTTCTCCGGATGGCCCAGGTGGAACCGCCGCATGAATCCATCGGCCAGGCTATAGATGACGGGCACGACGATCAGGGTCAGGAACATGGAGCTCATCAAGCCCCCGATAACCACCCAGGCCAGCCCGTTCTCCACGGCCGACACGCCGCCCTTGGCCAGGGCGATGGGTAGCATCCCGAAGACCATCGCGATCGTGGTCATGAGGATCGGGCGAAGACGCGCGTGGTTGGCAAACACCAGGGCGTCGTAGGTACTGTGCCCTTGCTCCTTGCTTTGATTGGCGAAGTCCACGAGGATGATGGCGTTCTTGGCCACCAGACCCATGAGCATGATCAGACCCAGGATGGTGAAGATGTTCAGCGTATTATTGGTCAGGGCCAGGGCCAGCAAAGCTCCGATGATGGCCATGGGCAGCGAGAACATCACCACGAGGGGATAGATATAGCTGTCGTACAGGGCCACCATGATGAGGTAAACCACGACGATGGAGATCAACAGGGCGACTCCCAGGGTCGAGAAAGCGTCTCCCTGGTTTTCCTGGTCCCCCGCGAAGATATAGGTCACGCCAACGGGGCGGCGCAACTTCAGCAATTTGGCCGCAAACTCGGCCGTCACCGTACCCGAGGGGCGTCCGATGACCTGGCTGCGCACCGATATGGAGGGGCTCTTGTCGCGGCGCTCCAGCTCGCTGGGGCCCGAACCTTCCACCACCGTCGCAAACTGGGACAAGCGCACGAGGCTGCCGCGGTTGTTGACAAAGGCCAGGTTCGATACATCCCCGATATTCCGGCGGTCGAACTTCCCAAAGCGTAAGTTGATATCGTAATCGTAAGCCCCCTGCCGGAACTTGAGGCGGCTGTCGTCGGCCGTCCCCTGGTAAGCGGTTTGCATGGTTGCACCAACCTGGTCCAAAGTCAAACCAAGCGCGGACATCTTGTCCCGGTCCAGGTGGACGTCGATTTCGGGAGTTCCCTGTTCCATGGAAAGCTTGGCTCCAGTCACCCCGTCGATGGTATTGAGCACCGCAAGAGCGGTGTCGGCAAAAGCCGTCGCGCTGTCCAGGTCCGCGGCCAGGACGTCGAGTTGAATGGGAGCGGCCTGGGCCGAACCCAGGATGTCCACGGGCAGCGTTTTCACCTTGACCCCGGTAAGTTGGGCGGCAAGGGCTTGTTTGACGTGGGCGGCATATATGGCGCTCGATTCTTTGCGGTGTTTTTCATCCACGAGGGTCACGGTGATCTGCGATTCATACGGCACAGCCTGGTTGGCCTGGCCGAAGTTATCGGCGCTGGCCTGCCCCACGACGGTGATCATGGTCACGACCTCGGGTAGTTTGTCCAGGTAGGCCTCCGCCTTCATGGTGGCCTGGTTGGTTTGTTCCACGGAGGCATCCTTGGGCAATTCAAGGGCGACGATAAACTGTCCACGGTCCCCCTGGGCGATGAACTCACCACCTATAAATCCGCCACCTAACAGGTAAAACGACGAAAACAGCACCACGGTGGCGATTCCCAGCGTCACCAGCCTGTGCCGTAAACACCACTTTAATAAATTACTCATCCAGTTCGTAAACCCATCCAAGCCCCTTTCAAACCACATCAGGAACTTCTCGAAAATGTTTTTTCCCGTCAGGTGTTCCAATTTCCCGATCCGGGAGGCTAGCAACGGCACGATCGTAAAAGAGGACAAAAGGCTGAAGCCCGTGGCGATCATGACCACCACGCAAAACTGGCGGAGGATCTGCGACACGACCTCGTTGGTCAGGGAGATGGGCAGGAACACGACCACGATGACCAGGGTGATGGACATGACCGTGAGGCCTATTTCCGACACGCCGTCATAGGCGGCGCGGACCTTGTTCTTCCCCATTTCCATATGGCGCTGGATGTTCTCCAGGACCACGATGGCGTCGTCCACGAGGATACCCACCACCAGGGACAGGCCCAACAGGGACATCAGGTTCAGCGAATAATTGAACAACTTCATCCCGATAAACGTCGAAATCAGGGAAGCCGGGATGGATATCATCGTAATGAAGGCGTTCCGGATGGTATGGAGGAACAGCAACATCACCGCGGCCACCAGGAGCACCGCAATGAACAAGTCCCGGATGACCGAGTTGGCGGCGTCCAGGGTAAAGGTGCTGCTATCGTTGGCGACACCCAGGTGAAGCTTGTAGGGTGCATAGTCCTTTTCCAATTGGACGATGGCCTTCTGGACCTCCCCCGACACCTCCACGGCGTTGGCGTCCGTTTGCTTCTGGAGTTGCAGGGCGATGGCGTCCACCCGGTTCACGCGCGCGATCTGGTCGTGGTCCTTGATCCCGTCCTGGACGTCGGCAACGTCGGACAGGCGCACCTGTGTACCATCGTCGGCCGTGGTCAACACCAGGTTCCGCAACTGTGAAATGCTATCGATCTTCCCCTGCAGGCGGATTTCCATGTTGGAGGATTCGGTCTTGATCGCGCCCGTGGGGAATTCCTGGTTGGCGTTGGTCACGATCTGGCGCACCTGGGCCAGGGACAAATGGTACGCCTCCAGTTTCTTGGCGTCCATATTGATCTGGATTTCGCGCTGGGAGCCACCCACGAGGGTGACCTGCGCCATACCCGGGAGACGCGACAACTGGGGCTGTATCTTTTGATTGATGATGTCGTACAGCTTGGTGGCTTCCAGGCTGGCCGAAGCTGAGAGCGTTATGATGGGCAGGTCGCTCAGGTCGAACTTGTTCAGGGACGGCGTCTTGGCGTCCGTGGGGAGGTCGCTGATGATAACGTTGACCCGGCGCTGGGCGTCCTCCAGGGAGATGTCGGCGTTGGCGTTGGTGGTCAGTTGGATGGTGATGACCGAAAGGTTATCGCTGGAGATGGCGCTCAGTTTCTTCACGTTCTCCATGGCGGCCACGGCGTTCTCGATCTTCTTGGTGACGTCGCTTTCCACTTCCTCGGGACCCGCCCCGGGGTAGATCGTCGTAATGGTAATGACGTTGGTGGCGAACTTCGGAAATAACTCGTAGTTCAGCGAAAAGTAACTGAGCAGGCCCATCAGCGTCAGGATGCTGAACAACACGACCACCAGCGTGGGCCTTTGTATGGATACTTTTGAAATTTGCATGTCGAATTTTTTGCGGCCCCTGTGGGGCCGGTCGCTATTGTTTTTGGACGCTCACGGCGGTCCCGTCTACAAGATTTACTTGTCCCGAGGTAATCACCGTGTCGCCGGCATTCAATCCCTCGCGAACTTCCACCCTATCCCCGAATATCCTGCCTGCAACCACGCGACGCGTGCGCGCGACCCCCGAGTTCATCACATATATCTCCCCGCTGTTCACACCCCCGTTGAAGGAAGACCGGGGAACCAGCATCAGGGGCTGTTCCTGGGGCAACGTAAAGTGCGCCGTGCCGTACATGCCCGCCCGGATGGGCTTGGCCGCTTTATTTCCAATAAGTATATCTACAGGGTAGCTCAGGTTGTTGTCGCCCTGAACCGCGATGAAGGAAATCGTGCCCGGGTAGTGCTCCTCCGGAAATACGTTGGCCGTGACATCGACTTTTTCACCTACATGCAGGCCCACCACCTGTCCTTCGGGGACGTTCACCGTCAGCTTCAGGTGATCCACGTCGACGATGTCTACGATCTTATTGCCCAGCGCCAGGTAGGTACCTACTTCCACGTATTTCTTATTGACCACTCCGAAAATGGGGGCCTTGAGGTAGGTGTCGCCGACGCGCTTCTTGGCTTGTTCCAGGGAAGCAATCGCCTGGTCGTTGGCGAACTTGGCGTCATCGACTTGCTTTTGGGTGACCCCACCCGCGGGAAGCGCTTTTTGCAACCTGTTATAATCCAGAGCGGTCTGGGAAACCTTCGTCTGGGCGTTTTCCAGGTCAGCCTGCAACAGCTTGTCATCCAGACGGGCGATCACCTGTCCCTCCTGTACGCGCGTGCCATAGTCCACATCGAGTGACGTGATTTGCCCCGCGGTCTGTGCCAGGTAGGTAATCGATTTGACCGGAACGAAATTCCCGTTGGCATCGAAATGCGGATCGAAAGGAACGAGCCGGGCCACGTAAGTCAACACGGGCACCGCGCCCGTACCGCTGTCCTTGACGACGGCGGTGTTCTTTTCGTTTTCCTTTTTGATGGCCCCCAGCTTGTAGACTATAAAAGCCAGGGCAGCGCCGATGAGGACGATCGTAAGCAGCGTGTTGAGTATCTTCTTTGACATGACTATACTTCGAATTAGTTGAGTAATGATTTGAGGTTCCCGTTTGCCTTGATCAGTCCGATCTGGGCCAGTTTATATTGAAGGAGTGCGCCGTTATAGTTGTTTTCCGAGGCCAGGAAGGAATTCTCCGCGTCGAGCAGATCGGTCAGGGTACTGAGGCCCTGGTTGTAATTGCTTTGGGTGACGAGGTAGACCTCCCGGGCAAGTTCCATATTGTCCTTTTGGGCGCGGATGGTATTGATGCTGGTTTGCAAATAGATTTTCGAGTTCCGGTAGTCCAGGTCCAATTGCGAAGCCGCCTGCTCCGCCTGTTTGTTGTATTGGTCGATCAGGATTTGCGCCTGGTGTACCCTCGACCTGCGTCCCCCCCCATCCCAAATGGGCACCCTCAGGTTGAGGGTGAGGTACCCCGTCTGGTACCAGATGGCCGTGGTCCCGTGCCCGATGAAGTCGAAGTTGTCGCTCACGCCGTTGGTCGAGTAATACCCCTGCAGGTCCACGCTTGGGTAGAAAGCCGCCTTGTTGGCCTTCAATTGGTAGCCTTCCAGTTGGGCTTCTTTTTTCAGGATCGTATATTCCAGGCGGTTGTTCAGGTTCATGCCGCTGTCCAGCGAAACGCCGACACCGATCTCCGACTCGACCGACGCAGCCGAAAACGGCAGCAGACTCAGTGGATCATCCATCCCCATCCCGAGAAAATAGCGCAACTGGTATCCCTGCTGCGAAATCGAATCGATCAGACTTGTCCGCTCCGTGCGCAGGTTGACAAGGTTGACTTTCAACCGATCCACGTCAATCTTGCGCGCCAGTCCGTTCTCGAACTGGGACTGGGTGGAAGATTCCACCTTGGAGATATTCGCGATATTGGAGTCAAGGACGGCCACCTGGGTGAGGGTAACCTGGTAGCGGAAATACAGCTGGGATACCATTTCGATGACCTGGGTCTCGGTCAGGGCGGTGTTCATCGTATAATAGTCCATGCCCGCCTTTGCCGCCTTGATGCCCGTAAAGACGCTTTGATCGTAGATTTTTTGAGTAAAGGTCCCTTGGGCAGTCAGCTGATAGGTCAGCGAAATCGGGATGGGCCCCTTGACGCCAAAGACAGGGCCCAGGTTCGGCGGCAGCACCAACACCTGCTTTTGCACGTTATCCTGCAGAAAACCCAGCGCATTAACCTGTGGATAAGCCTGAGAAGTTGTCTCTTTGATCTTTTCGGCCCCCGTCCGCTCATTGTATCGCTGGATAGCAATGTCCTGATTGTGCTGCAGGGCGAATTGCAGACATTCCTTCAAGGTTAGCTGGGCCTTCGAAGAAAGAACCGCGAAAGCGACCAGGCACAAAGTGAGTCCCAAGCGTTTTATTTGATGCATACCGAACATTTAATCTCTCTGATGTTTTCAGGGCAAAAGTAAGGAGGAAACTTTTTAAACCGCAAAAGTTTCTGAGGTTTTTTTCAGGAAATCGGAGGCCAAGGGTTATGGCAGGAGGTTGTCAGTAAGGGCTACGCGCCAAGACTTAAAACATGAGGTTTTTCACAAATTTCTCATCATAAAGGTGCTGGATAAGGCCGTCGACCAACCCGATTTTGGGTACGTAAATCTCTTCCACATTGGCCCAGCGCATGACATTGATGTATATCTGCAAAGCGGGAACGATCACATCGGCCCGGTCTTCCTTCAATTTATAGAGACGTACGCGCTCCTCCACCGAAAAACTGCTCAATTCCTTCAGGTAGTCCTTGAGGAGCTCGATATGTAACGCTTTTCCATCCTTCCGCTTGGATAGGGAGAAGATTTTGTTGATGTTTCCCCCCGAGCCTATGGCGGTGATATGGGGATAAGGTTTGGTGCGGTTCCTCAAAAACGTTTTGATCTCGTCCCAGCTGCTGTCGGTAACCTGCTGCTTCAAGAGCCGGATCGTGCCTACGTTAAAGGACTCCTTGAACTGCAGGCGGCTGTTGCTGAAGAAGGTCAGTTCGGTGCTCCCCCCGCCCACATCGATATATAAATAGGCGTCGTCGCGGTTAAGGTTTTCAGCGATATGGTTTTCGTAGATGACGGAGGCCTCTTCCTGGCCGCTGATGACGCGGATTTCGATGCCCGTTTCCATCCGGACCTTGCGCAAAATCTCCGGGGAGTTGCGGGCGTCGCGCATGGCGGAAGTGGCAGCGGCAATAATATGCTCCACCTGGTATACATTCAACAGGTGCTTGTAGGCCTTGATGGTTTCCACCAGCCATTGGACACGCTCCTTGGAAATCTCTCCTTTTTCAAACACGTCGAACCCAAGGCGCAAAGGGACACGGACGAGGTTGAGTTTGATGAATTCAGGTTTTCCCCCCGCGGTTATCTTTACCTCGGAGATCAGAAGCCGGGCCGCATTACTTCCTATGTCTATCGCCGCCAGTTTCAACAGGAACTTTTATTTTGCTTTCCAAATAGTGTTGTATTTCTATCTGTGATCTGATCTTTTTCCCCGGCGTTTGGACATAAGCGTTTGACAGCTCGTTGTCCAGCACCCGCGCTTTCACATTGTCATTCAATTGGATCTGCAGCACGTCCTTGAGTTCTTGGGTGATCTTGGGATCCAGGATGGGACAGGCCGCTTCGATCCGGTGATCCAGGTTGCGCACCATCCAGTCCGCCGAAGATATGTAAACTTTTTCCTTTCCGCCGTTATGGAAGATCATCACCCGGGAATGTTCCAGGTATTCATCCACGATGCTGATGGCGCGAATGGGTTTCTTGTACTTCTTATTTTCGCTGTAAGCGCAGTAAATGCCCCTGACAACCATTTGGATCTCCACCCCGGCCCGGGCCGCGCCGTACAACTTTTCGATCAGGACCTCGTCCGACAGGGAATTTAACTTCAGGATGATGGAGGCCTTCTTGCCATCCTTGGCCAGCTTGATCTCCCGGTCTATGCATTTTTCCACTTCCTTCCTCAGGTTGAAGGGACAAACCATGAGCGTTTTGCATGACTTCAGGGGGGAAGCGCCCAGCTTGGGGTGTTCCAGGAAATTGAATATCTTGTTGATGTCGGCCATGATGGCCCGGTTGGCCGTCAGCAGGCAATGGTCCGCGTAGAAGCGCGCCGTCTTTTCATTCAGGTTCCCCGTACTGACGAAGCCGTACTGGATCACGCGGTTGTTGACGCGCTTCTTGATGACGCAGCACTTGGCGTGGACCTTCATGTGCTCGATCCCCAGGAGGACCTTGACCCCTTCTTCTTCCAGGAGTTCCTTCCAGGCCAGGTTGGCTTCCTCGTCGAAGCGCGCGCGAACCTCCATCATCACGGTCACCTGTTTGCGGTTCCGCACGGCGTTGATCAGGGCATTGATGATCCGGGAATTACTGGCCAGGCGATAGCACGTGATCTTGATCTGGGTAACCTGGGGATCCATGGCCGCTTCCCGCAACAGGTCGATGACACTCGTGAAGTCGTGGTAGGGGAAATGCAACAGGACGTCCTTGTGCATCACCACGTCGGTGACCCGGGAGGTTCCCTGAAGCGCGGGATGGATAATAGGTTTGCGCCTCGCCTCCTTGTCCTTTACCGAAAAGACACTTGAAGGAAATTCCATGAAGTGACGGAAGTTGTGGATCCTTCCCCCCGGAATGATGTTGTCCCTGCCCGTCAGGTGGAGGCGGCGGATAAGGTATTCCAGGAGTCCCGGGTCCATTTCCTTGTCATAC
This sequence comes from uncultured Chitinophagaceae bacterium, assembly GCA_964544695.1. Classification (GTDB taxonomy): domain Bacteria; phylum Bacteroidota; class Bacteroidia; order Chitinophagales; family Chitinophagaceae; genus Dinghuibacter. The sequence goes on along the minus strand of CAZJDB010000153.1, from coordinate 22,817 downwards.
ACGAAGCGCACGGGCTTTCCCTTCCGCCGGGCCTTGAGGCCCTTTTCGATTTGCTGCACCAGGGAGGTGGAGATGTCGTTGTCTATGTCGATTTCCGCGTCCTTGGTGACCTTGAAGATATGCGAGCTGAAAACGTTGTAATCGAAATAGGAAAAAATCCGTGGCAAAGCAAAGCGTACGATGTCCTCCAGCAAAATAATATTATGCTCACCCGGTTTGGACGGTAGGAGCACAAAGCGCGTAGCATTTCGGGTGGGCACCTCGATTAAAGCGTATTTTTTTTCGTACGCGTTCGTCTTCTTGGACATGACCACGCCCAGGAAGATGGACTTGTCGCGGAGATAGGGCAGGTCGGGCAGGCTTTCCAGGATCAGGGGAATGACCGAGGGGCGCACCTCCTCTTCAAAATAGCTGAGGACGTAGGCCTGCTGTTCCTTGTTGAGTTGGGTTTCATTGAGGAGGAATATCTTTTCCTTCCGCATGTCCTCCAGGATATTGTTCCAGATCCGGTTGAATTCATTTTGCTGTTGCAGCACGATCATCTGGATTTCTTCCAGGATGCGTTCGGGAGAGTCCTCCAGGTGCATGCGCAGTTTGCCCTTCTGGCGGTATTCGATCATGCGCTTGAGCGTGGCGACGCGGACCCGGAAAAACTCGTCCGTATTGTTCGAAAATATCCCGAGGAACTTGATCCTTTCCATTAATGGAACGGAGGGATCATTAGCCTCCTGCAATACGCGACCGTTGAAAGACAGCCAACTGATGTCCCGGACAATGGTTTTGCCTTTGTTGCTCAACATAGTAATCGTAAATATAGTATATCAGTGCGCGTACCTCAACATTAATTTATTGCTAACTCATAGACTATGAATCCTTTCGATGAGTCCCGTGGTGGAATACCCGTGTTCATAAGTGATGATTTCCACCCTTCCGCCCCACCCCTGAACTTCGGGCGCGCCTACGATCTGGTCGATGCGATAATCACCCCCCTTCACGAGGACATCCGGTCTAACGGCCTTGATCAATTCCAGGGGCGTATCTTCCTCGAAAAGAACCACCGCATCCACGACCTCCAGGGCAGCCAGCAGGGTCATTCTATCGGCTTGCCCATTGACCGGCCGGCCCGGCTTCAGGCGGCCGGTGCTCGCATCCGAATTGACCCCCACGATCAGGACGTCGCCAAAGGAGGCCGCCCTGTCCAGGGATTCGATGTGTCCCTTGTGCAGGATATCGAAAACGCCGTTTGTAAACACGATCGATTGACCGAGCAGGCGCCAACGCAACAACTGGCGGTCGAGTTCCTCCCGGCCGAGGATTTTATGTCCGGAGTGCAGGTAGTTCTTCATCTTTTGAAGGTTTGGCTTTTGAGGCAAGTCCCACGAAGGAAATGACCCCTCCTATGATGATGACCACGGTAGGGACGATCCAAAGCACGTTGGATGCGGCCAAAGCCATGGCATCGGGCACCGAATAAAGTAAAAGGGTTTGATCGACGAAATAGGGATAGGCGCCCAGCCCTCCCGGGGCCAGGATCATGCCGATGCTCCCCGTGGCCAGAACGCTCATCGTTTCTTTTATCCCCAGGTTGTCCAGCTCCCTCAGGGAATACAGCCCAAGGCGGGTGCAGACGAAGTACATCGTCCAGATGAAAACGGTGTGGAACAGGAACCAGCCCTTTTGTTTCATAAAACGGACCTTCACGATACCTCCCCAAACGCCCAGCACCAACTTCCGCACCACCGGCAACTTCCGATACAAAACCCAACACACCCCCACCCCTATGACAAGCGCCGCAAGGACCCACCAGATTACGCTGCTGCTTTTTCCACCTCCGCCCAGGTGCTGGTGGGCAAAGTCCAGGATTTGATTGGATTGGAGAAAGAAAGCGCATCCAAATACGATCAACAGACAAAGCATATCGAAGGCGCGCTCCACGATGATCGTGCCCAGCAATTGTTCGATAGGGATTTCTTCATGGCGCCCCAGAAACGTGCAGCGCGCGACTTCCCCCAGGCGGGGCAGCGCCATGTTGACGAGGTAGCCGATCATGACGGCGAAAAATACATTCAACGTAACGGGCTTATAACCCAGGGGACCGATCATGATTTTCCAGCGAACGGCCCGGCTGTAATGGCTGGCAAGATAAAGGACGATGATGGGGATGAGGAGCGCATACCTGGCGTGCGTCAGGGCAACTTTGATCTGCGCCCATTTGTCGGGGGTAATTTGTCTGTAAGTAAGCCAGGCGAGCAGCAAACCCAGGGCAAGGAAAACGACGTATCTCAGGACCGTCAAAACCTTTTTTCGCATGAACCCAAGTTACATTTTATTTCCTTCCTTGGGAAATACCAACCAGGGTTTGAATTTTTTAGCGGCCTCGAAATCCATCCGCGCATAGCTGATCACAATAACCACGTCCCCCACCATTCCTTGCCTCGCGGCGGGCCCGTTCAAACAAACGACTCCCGAACCGCGCTTTCCTTTAATTACATACGTTTCAAGCCGCGTTCCATTATTGACGTTGACGACTTGCACCTTTTCATTTTCGATGAGGTTTGCCGCTTCCATCAGGTCCTCATCCAGGGTCAGGCTTCCCACATAATTCAGGTTGGCTTCCGTGATGACGACCCTGTGGATTTTCGATTTCAGAACTTCAATATCCATATGCGCCGCAAAATTACGAAATATTGTCGATTAGTCGAACGTTTCCGGTAAAGGCCGCGACCAAAATGACCGATGGGGAATGCCCATCCCAGGTCCGCAACGTTTGGGCGTCCGCGACCTCCACATAGTCCACGCGGAAGCCCTTTTCCTCCAATGCGAGCGCCGCCGCAGATGGACTCATTCCCTTTTTTACCGCCAAAAGCGTCGCGTATAACGCCGTCGCACCGCGCCGCTCTTCCGGCGTTAACCGCATATTCCTGCTGCTCATGGCCAACCCATCGGGTTCCCTGAGTATCGGACACATAATAAAATGGATATCCAGGCCCAGTTCTGTTATGAGTTTTTTAACAACCAGGCACTGCTGGTAGTCTTTTTGCCCCATATATAGATCCGCCGGCTCTACGATCCTAAGCAGCCGGTCCATAACCTGGCATACTCCCTGAAAATGACCGGGCCGGTATTTTCCCTCCAAAATCGTCTCCAGATATCCTAATTCATAGTGTTCCGTTGGGGGCACGGGATAAATCTCCGGGACCGAAGGCAGGAAAAGGACGTCCACCCCGAGCCGCTCCAGGAGCAGGATATCCGCATCCAGGGTCTTGGGGTACTTGGCAAAATCGCCCGGGTCGTTGAACTGGGTGGGGTTGACGAAAATGCTGACGACGGTGGGACGGCCACCCTTTTTGGCCTCCCGGATCAGGGAAGCGTGCCCTTCGTGGAGGGCCCCCATGGTGGGAACGAAACCTAAAGGCCCCAGGCGGGACAGGTGTGGCCTGAGGTCGGCAACATTCTTAAAAATTACCATAGCATATCGTTTTCGCCCCTGCTTTGCGCCTTTTCTCCCGATGCGCCCGCCCGCTTTGCGGAAAAATCGCTAATTTCGCACTCGTTTTGTCAGGTAACAATTCCTTAACTTAACCTAAATGCCAGCAAAGAAACGGATTTTATTCATAGCCAACGAAATGTCGCCCTATCTGGAGGAAACGGAATTCTCCGCGACGATCAACCAGTTGGCTATCAAAGCAAATGACAATGGATACGAAGTGCGCTGCATCATGCCCCGTTTCGGTATGATAAACGAAAGGAGGCATCGCCTCCACGAGGTGGTCAGGTTGTCAGGGATTAACGTTTCGGTCGACAACGACGACTACCCCTTGCAGATCAAGGTCGCCAGCTTACCCAATGCGCGTTTGCAGGTTTACTTTCTGGATAACGAGGATTTTTTTAAGAGGAAAGGGGTCTTGTGTGACGAACAAGACAAATGGTACGACGACAATGACCTTAGGACCATTTTCTTTGCCAAAGGGGCCCTGGAAACCGTGAAGAAATTCGGCTGGCCCCCCGACATCATCCATGCCGCCGGCTGGATGACGGGTCTGATCCCCCTGTACCTGAAGACCGCCTATAAAAAGGAGCCTGTATTCAACCACACCAAGGTGGTGTTCACCATAGGCCAAACCACCTTCCCCGAAAGCCTGGGGCCCGACTTCATCAAGAAGGCCATCATCTCCACGAGTATCAAGGAAAAGGACCTGGACCCCTACAAGGACGCCAATAACGTGGCCCTTTTCCGGGGCGGAGCCACTTACGCCGATGCCATTACCTTCGGAGCGGAAAAGGTCGACAAGAAGCTCATCGAGGAATTTGGGAAGATAAAGGGTAAGCGCGTGCTCCCCTACAATTCCCGGCACCAGGAAGACCTGAACGACTATCTCACCTTGTACAATGAGCTCAGCGCCTCCTAAAGCCCTGCGCCCGCGCAGGTGCGGGGGCAATCGTTCAAACCCCTACTTTTGCACAATTAAAAACCCATCATGCCGTATTTATTCACCAGTGAATCCGTGAGTGAAGGTCACCCGGATAAAGTAGCCGATCAAATTTCCGATGCCCTTATCGATAATTTCCTGGCCTGGGATCCCGATTCCAAGGTAGCCTGTGAAACCCTGGTAACCACCGGACAGGTTGTGCTGGCCGGAGAAGTCAAGTCCAATTGCTACCTGGATGTTCAAAAGATCGCACGGGACGTCATTGCACGGATCGGCTATACCAAGAGTGAATATATGTTCGAGGCCAACTCCTGCGGGATCATCTCCGCGATCCACGAACAATCCGCCGACATCAACCGCGGCGTGGACAAGGCCAAGAAGGAAGAACAGGGTGCCGGAGACCAGGGGATGATGTTCGGGTACGCCTCCAGCGAAACCAAGGATTACATGCCCCTGCCCCTGGATTTGGCCCACAAACTCCTCATAGAGCTGGCCGCCCTGCGCCGCGAAAACAAGGAAATCAAATACCTGAGGCCCGACGCCAAATCCCAGGTGACCATCGAATACGACGATAACAACAAACCCATACGGATCGACGCCATCGTCATCTCCACCCAACACGACGACTTCGATACGGACGAGAAAATGGCGGCCAGGATCAAGAGGGACATGATCAACATCCTCATTCCCCGCGTACAGGCCCAATACCCTGCGTATAACCACCTCTTCAACAAAAAGATCAAATACCATATCAACCCCACGGGAAAATTCGTGATCGGCGGTCCCCACGGTGACACGGGTCTGACAGGACGTAAAATCATCGTCGACACCTACGGGGGACGCGGAGCCCACGGAGGCGGCGCTTTCAGCGGGAAGGACCCCTCCAAGGTGGATCGTTCCGCCGCTTACGCCTGCCGCCACATCGCCAAAAACCTCGTCGCCGCGGGCGTTGCTTCCGAAGTGCTGGTCCAGGTCTCCTATGCCATCGGGGTAGCCGAGCCCATGGGGATCTATGTGAATACCTACGGCACCAGTAAGGTAGACATGCCCGACGGGATGATCGCCGACGTGGTGGGAAGGCTCTTCGACATGCGCCCCTACGCCATCGAGAAGCGCCTCAAGTTGCGCAACCCGATCTATTCCGAAACCGCGGCGTACGGACATATGGGTCGTAAAAACCAGGTTGTCACGAAGACCTTCAAGGGAACCACCGGAAAGGATAAAAAGGTGAAAGTTGAATTATTCACCTGGGAAAAGCTGGATATGGTTAAAGACATCAAGAAAGCTTTTTCTTTAAAATAAATCAACCGCGCGGAGCGCGCCACTAACATATGTCGGTCAACAAGGAGGTAAAGCGCGTTACAACGCATACGTTGCAGCGCATGAAAGCCCATGGCGAGAAAATCGCCATGCTCACGGCCTACGACTACTCGATGGCCAAACTCCTCGATGAAGGCGGTATCGACGTCCTCCTGGTGGGCGATTCGGCCTCCAACGTCATGGCGGGCCATGAAACCACCCTGCCCATTACCCTGGACCAGATGATCTACCACGCGGCTTCGGTGGTCCGGGGCGCCAGCCGCAGCATGGTGATCGTGGACCTGCCCTTTGGATCCTACCAGGGCAACTCCAAGGAAGCCCTCAACTCCGCCATCCGGATCATGAAGGAAACGGGCGCGCATGGGGTCAAGCTGGAGGGAGGCGAAGAAGTCCTGGAATCGGTCAAGCGCATCCTTACGGCCGGGGTCCCCGTGATGGGCCACCTGGGCCTTACCCCCCAATCGATTTACAAATTCGGCACCTATAACGTCCGGGCGCGGGAAGAGGTCGAGGCCGAGAAACTTCGCAAGGACGCCCTGCTCCTGGAAGAGGCGGGTTGCTTCAGCATCGTACTCGAAAAGATCCCCGCCACGCTCGCCACCGAAGTCTCGCGCAGTCTCCGGATACCCACCATCAGTATCGGCGCCGGGCACGGGTGTGACGGGCAAGTCCTGGTGGTACACGACATGCTCGGTATAAATACCGAATTCAAACCCCGGTTCCTGCGCCAGTACCTCGATCTTTATAAGGAAATCACCGATGCCGTCGGTAGATTCGTGAAGGATGTCCGCTCGGGCGACTTCCCGAGCGATGCGGAACAGTATTGATCGACGGCTTTGCGCCCCGGCTTGATTCACCGATATTTAGGCGTCATTGATCGATAATTTTTAACCCGCCTGCCCGGCCCCCGTAGCTTTGTAGGCACAACCCGAAGCATTTATGCGGAAGACCCCCGGTCTGGCTATGTTGATTTTGTTGATTGCCTGCTCCCCCACCCGGGTCGCCATGACCAATGATCACACCCTCACCTATCTCCCCGGCCCCCTCGTCATCGATGGAAACGCCAATGACTGGAAACACACCCCCTTTACCCTGGATCCCAGCACGACCCTCCGGTATGCCCTGACCAACGACAGTACGAACCTGTATGTTTGTCTGACGTCCACCAACCCGGGGTTGGAGAGGAAGATATTTGAAATGGGGATGAAGGTCTATTTCGATACCAGCGGAGAAAGGAAGGAAGCGTGTGGTGTCCAGTTTCCCATGCCCATCGATCCAAATGCGCTGCAAGCCATCGCAGCCGCGGGAGGAAACAACCCCAAGACCAGCGCCCAGGAGTACCGGCACTTTATCCGTCTCCAGGAAAACCAATATGAAACCTTCGGCTTCCCGGGAAGGAACGGCCTGAATGCCCTGGGCAGCCAGGACGTGGTCAGTATCGGCTTTTCCCTGGACGATGAGGACATCTTCATCTATGAGCTAAAGGTGCCCCTGGCCAGCATCTACGGAGATCCAGTACCCAAGACCGCCTTTTCCAAGGCCCTGGACATGGGGATCACCATCGAGGGCCTGCCCCATTCGGAAGACCCCAACGCGCCGGTGGCCTCTGAGATCGGTCAGCCGGGACAAAACATGACCGGAGCCCGGTACAACATGGGTAAAGGCGGAGGCTTCGCACGCAACCCCTACGGATACACCAACGAAACCATGTTTAAGGCCCAAAGGGCCTGGATCAGATTCATAATGGCTACAAAATGAACCCGGGGATATTGACCAGGAGAAATTTACTGAACATCGTCATTCACCTGGCGGCGTGGTCCGCCTTTGTCAGCCTCCTGGCCCTCATCGTATCCAAGGACATGAGGACTCCGTATGAACTGCTCCTGGAAAAGAACCCCTATTTCATCGCGACCCAGGTATTCACGGATACCTTCCTCATCGGGTTCTTCTACCTGAATTCCTTTGTCCTGATCCCGAAGTTCCTGGCGACCAAACGGATTTGGCTTTATTTTCTGATCATCGGGGCGCTCCTGGCGTTTTACCTGTACGTGCCGGAGTATATCTTCAGGAACTATATTCACATTCGTATGCCCGGCAGAGGTCCGGGAGGATTCCCAGGCGGGGGCCCTGCGTTCCGCAGCGGGCCGGACAGCCTCAACCACGGCAGCGCCCTCCGCAGCGCCGCCGACAGCTTGAACCACAGCCGAAGCGCCGTAGACACCTTGAACCGCCCCGGCGGCCCCGGTGGCCCCGGCGGCCCACCCCGCGTCCGCCGCTTCCGCATCTTCCCGATGATGGGCTCGGCCGCACTCTTCCTGCTGGTCTTCATCGTCAGCACGGGCGCCAAGATCCTGCAGCAATGGTTCCTGGCCGAGCACCAGAAGGAAAAGGCCGAAAAAGAGAAACTCCGCACCGAGCTTTCCCTTTTAAAATCACAAGTCAACCCGCACTTCCTGTTCAATACCCTGAACAACATCTACGCGATGGCCATCACGAACTCCGAGCACACCGCGGACGCCGTGATGAAGCTCTCCCAGATCATGCGGTATATCCTGCAGGATGCCGAAAGCGAGTACGTGCCCCTGCAAAAGGACCTGGACTTCCTCCAGCGCTACATCGAGCTCCAGCAATTCAGACTCAGCAACAAGGTGGATATAAAATATTCTGTAACGGGATCTCCGCAAAACCTGAGGATCGCCCCCCTCCTGCTGATCCCCTTCGTCGAAAACGCGTTCAAGTATGGCGTCAGCGCCCGGCAGAGCAGCAGCATCCTCATAGACCTGAACATCCGGGAAAATATCGTTACTTTATGGGTGGAGAACAGCAAGCACGCCGGCAATACGGCAGCCACCATGGACAACACGGGTATCGGCATCAGCAATACCCGCAGGAGGCTGGACCTGCTGTATCCGGGTAAACACGAGTTGATCATTAAGGATTCCCCCGACAAGTTCGAGGTAAGCCTCAAAATCGTTTGCTGAGCTGACGCGCCTCCGGCGCGTCGCCGAAGGCCATAATTAGCGAAGTTTGCGCGGAAGCGTTAATTTGGTCATTTTAACGCTTCCGCGCAAACACATTATGATCTCCTGTATCGCCATCGACGACGAACCCCTGGCCCTGGAAATCCTCAAGAAGTACGTGCAAAAGATCTATTTCCTGGACCTCAAAGGCACCTTCACCAACCCCGACGAGGCCATCCACTTCATCAAGGAGGAAAAGCCCGAGTTGATTTTCCTGGACATCCAGATGCCCGACATCAGCGGCATCCAACTGGCGGCCCAGGTGCAACAATACAACCCCGCGGTGATCTTCACCACGGCTTACAGTGAATACGCCGTGGAAGGGTTCAACGTGGACGCGGTCGATTACCTCCTCAAACCCATCGAATACGAGCGCTTCCTCAAGGCCGTGTATAAGGCCAAGGAATACCTGGAGTTCACCGAAAGCCGGGACATTTCCAATACCTCCATCTTCGTCAAGAGCGACTACCAGCAGGTAAAGGTCAAACTCAGCGATATCCTCTTCATAGAGGCCCTGGACGATTTCATCAAGATCTACCTCCCGGAAAAAACGATCATCACCCTCATGACCCTGAAGGCCATCCAGCAAAAACTTCCCGAAAAGGAGTTCGTCCGCATCCATCGATCCTACATCGTCCCCTTAAGTAAGCTGGAAGTCATCAGTCGCGCCAAAGTCAAAGTTGGCGACAAGGAAGTCCCCATCGGGGCCAGTTACAGTGATGCATTCTTCGCCCTGGTGAATGGAAAATTCTAAAGTCATTATTGTCGGAGCGGGGGCCTCAGGCCTGGCCGCGGCGCATCACCTTACCGCGCACGGCATCGGGGTAACCGTCCTGGAGGCCCGGAACCGCCCGGGCGGCCGGATCCATACGATCCATGATTCCGATTTTTCCTTTCCCGTGGAAGGCGGCGCGGAGTTCGTGCATGGCGACCTCCCGGAGACCTTGCGTCTCCTGGCCGAAGCCGGCATCCCACTGATACCCGCCGGCGGTCAAATGTTCCGCTCCATCGGCGGCAAGTGGCAAACCGAGTTCGAGCGCATCCCCCATTGGAATGAACTCATGTCTGCGATGGCTTCACTGACCGAAGACCTTTCCCTGGCTACTTTCCTGGAAACGCGATTCCCCGGCGAACCCTATGCAGGCCTGCGCAACTCGGCACGCGGCTTTGCCGAAGGGTACGACCTGGCCGATATCCGCACCGCCAGTACGATGATGCTTTTCCGCGAATGGACGCGCGAAGAAGGCGCCCAGCATCGCGTTGAAGGAGGCTACGGCCGCCTTATCGACTACCTCGCCGCGGGCATCCCGATTCATACTGGTGTCGAAGTCCGGGACATTACCTGGAGCCCCGGATCAGTTACCATCGCGGGCTACGCCGGTAATGCCGCACTGATCACGGTGCCCCTGGGCGTATGGCCCTACTTACGCTTCTCACCGGAATTGCCCGACTATGCGCACGCCGCCGCTGCCCTGGGCTTCGGTTCGGTCATCCGCGTATTGCTGGAATTCAACAAACCCTTTTGGGACAAGCAAATGGGCTTCCTCCTAAGCGACCAGGCCATTCCGACGTGGTGGACCCAGGCCCCTACGTCCCTGCCTTTATTAACCGGATGGCTCCCCGGATCAAAGGCCAAACCCTTGGAAGGGCGCCCTTCGGGCGACATCCTCGCCACCGCGCTGTCCTCGCTCGAAGGCATCTTCGGCTTCAAGCCCGTGCCGAAAGCCAGGCGTGTAGAAGACTGGAGCCAGGACCCGTACGCGCGCGGCGCCTATTCCTTCCCTACCGTAGGTGAAGACGCCCCGCGGCGCCTCCTCAATACGCCCGTTGACAATACGCTGTATTTCGCGGGCGAAGCCCTCTACGAAGGCGACCATACGCCGGGGACCGTCGAGGCGGCATTGGTGAGCGGCCTCGCCGCTGCCGAGCGGATCGTCGACACGCGCGGATAGGCGGGGCGCCGATAGGCAGGCTCGCCGTACTGCCTCTCGTCAATCCGTAGTGCCCTCTTGTCAATTCTATTTTCTAACCTCAGGTTGAAAATCGACATTCAGCCATGGACCGAAAAGCCTTCATTAAAACCACCACCGCCGGCGCCCTGGCCTGGAAGTTCGCACCGAAAAGGTTCGCAGGAATCGACGATTTACCCAGGGCAAGCCCCGAGTCCCAGGGCATTTCTTCAGCGGGCCTTCGAAAATTCCTGGATGCGGCAAATGAATCGCACCTTTCCTTCCACAGCTTCATGCTCCTCAGGCACGGGAAGGTGGTAGCGGAAGGTTGGTGGAAACCCTATGCGCCGCAATTCAAGCATTCCCTTTTCTCCTTGTCCAAAAGTTTCACCGGCACCGCGATCGGGTTGCTGGTTGGCGAGGGAAAACTGGATATTGACACACCCATCCTCTCCTTCTTCCCGGGCGTAACGCCCCATGAAGGACTCGCACACATGACCATCCGTCATCTCCTGACCATGACCACGGGGCAACAAGGTGAACTCTTCCCCAAATTAATAGCCGCCCATAAACCCTGGACGCAGGTCTTTCTCGAAGAACCGCTGGTATCCGAGCCCGGGACGCAGTTCGCCTACAATACCGCCTCCACCTATATGCTGGGGGTTATCGTCACGAAGGTCACCGGAGAACTCCTGGAAAAGTACCTCACCCCGCGATTATTCGAACCCCTCGGTATCCGGGATCACGACTGGCAAATATCTCCGGATGGCTATAATACCGCTGGTTATGGCCTGCGTCTGAGAACGGAGGACATAGCCAAATTCGGGCAACTCTACCTGCAAAATGGAAAGTGGAAGGACCGTCAGGTAATCGCCGAAAGCTGGGTGCGGGAAGCCACCAAGGCCCAGGTGAAGTCCGCCTCCCCCAACGGACCGGATTGGAACTATGGCTACGGTTATCAATTCTGGCGGAGCAGCCACGGAGCTTTTCGGGGAGACGGCTATTACGGTCAATATTGTCTTGTCATGCCCGAGCAGGATGCCGTGGTCGTAATCACTGGTGAGATCGGGCCTATGCAACAAGAGCTGGATTTGGTGTGGGCAAACATTTTACCGGCTATGCAAGCTGGCGCCCTTCCCGAAAATCCCGCAGAATTTAGCGCCTTACGTCAGGAACTCCAAAGCCTCGTGCTGGCGATACCAAAAAGCTCTACCCATTCCTTGCGGCCGGGAGGCAAATATGCACTTGCCCCCAACGCTTTCTCATTACCGAGCGTGACTTTTGTATTTTCAGCCGAAGGCTGTACCCTTAACTTCCCCGCTTTCTCCTTACGCTTTGGCTGGGAAAATTGGATCCTCAACGAAGGCAGCCGTCCCTACCCCTTTCCCTTGGGTAATTCATTTCCCATGACCTCGGCCCTGGCTGGTACTGCTACCTGGTTGAATGCGGATACCCTGCAATTGAACCTGCAACGGACTGAAGCCATGAATGGTGACCGCATTACCTGCACCTTCAGCAACGAAAGCGTGACCATGGAATTTTTGAACAGCATCGCCGAAAAGTCCCAGGGGCAGGACGCACCGGAATCCAGGCCGCCTCTGATTGGGAGCCTGATCGCCGCCTGAGCGTCTATTTTTCGTAACTTGCGGCCCTATGGAATTTCTCCAGCACCTCAAAATCGAAGCCCATAATAGCGGCGTTTCCACGGGAAATAAATGGTATGAAGGAAAGGGTCAGGCGCTGACATCCGACTCCCCCGTCGACGGCAAACGAATCGGTACCGTAAGTGGTGCCGACAGGGACGCGTACGATCAGTCCCTGGCAGTAGCCCGCCAGGCCTTCGAGCAGTGGCGGACGTGGCCCGCGCCCAAGCGGGGAGAGGTCGTGCGGCGCATCGGTGAAGCCCTGCGCGCCAGTAAAGGAGACCTGGGTAAGCTCGTTTCGTACGAAATGGGTAAAAGTCTCCAGGAGGGCTGGGGCGAAGTCCAGGAAATGATCGACATCTGTGACCTGGCCGTGGGCATGAGCCGCCAACTATACGGCCTGACGATGCACAGCGAAAGATCGGCCCATCGCATGTACGAGCAGTGGCATCCCCTGGGCATCGTGGGGATCATATCGGCGTTTAATTTCCCCGTGGCCGTATGGAGCTGGAACGCAATGATTTCCTGGGTGTGCGGGGACGTTTGCGTTTGGAAGCCCTCGGAAAAGACGCCCCTCAGCGCGATCGCCTGCCAGCACATTGTCGCAAAAGTTTTTGCCGATATGCAGGTCCCGGAAGGCGTCAGCGTCCTGGTCTGCGGAGGTGCGGAGGTGGGCCAGTGGCTCGCGGCTGACCATCGCATTCCCCTCGTGTCCGCTACGGGTTCCACGCGCATGGGCAAGGCCGTGGGAACGGTGGTGGCGGGTCGCCTGGGTCGTTCCCTGCTCGAGCTGGGGGGTAACAACGCCATTATCATAACCGAAAATGCCGACCTCGACATCGCCATCCGCGCGGCCGTCTTCGGTGCCGTGGGTACGGCCGGACAACGTTGCACCACCACCCGGCGCCTGATCGTCCAGGAGCGTGTATACGAGCCCGTAAAGGAGCGCCTCAAGGCCGCCTACGCACAACTACGCATCGGAGATCCCCTGGACCCCGCCAATCACGTGGGTCCCCTGATCGATAAAGCGGCGGTCACTGCTTATACCCAGGCCATCGAGGCCATCCGCGGGCAAGGGGGTACCTTCCTCGTCGAGGGCGGTGTTTTGAAGAACACGAGCGGTTGTTATGTCAAACCCTGTATCGCCGAAGTGCGGAATGAATTTGACATCGTTCAAAAGGAAACTTTTGCGCCCATTCTTTATTTGATTCCCTATAAGACCCTGGAAGAAGCCATCCACTTCCAGAACGACGTCCCCCAGGGCCTGTCGAGCTCCATCATGACCCTGAATATCCGGGAATCGGAGCGCTTCCTGTCTTATGCGGGCAGCGATTGCGGCATCGCCAACGTCAACATCGGCACCTCCGGGGCCGAGATCGGCGGGGCTTTCGGGGGCGAAAAGGAAACGGGCGGTGGCCGTGAATCGGGGAGCGATGCCTGGAAGGCCTACATGCGCCGCCAAACGAACACGATCAATTACGATACGCACTTGCCCCTGGCCCAGGGCATTCAATTCGACCTGTAATGGACACCCTGTCCGCCATACTGGAAAACAAGCTCGTTGCCATCATTCGCGGGGCGCACGACATCCCCGCCGTGGTCGAAGCTTTGTATGCCGGAGGGGTGCGGGTGATCGAAATCACCCTGAATTCTCCGGACCCTTTTCGGACCATTGCCGATCTTAACCACACCTGGGGAGACCAACTCCTGGTAGGCGCAGGCACCGTTCTCACGGTCGACGACGCGAAGGCAGCCGTGCACGCAGGCGCTCGCTTCCTCATTAGTCCCCATTTCGACCCTGCGATTATCGCCGCCACGCATTCCGCCGGCGCGATCTCTATCCCGGGTGCATACACGCCCACGGAAATCATCGCCGCCCACCGGGCAGGTGCGGATATCGTGAAGGTCTTCCCGGCCTCTCCGGCTTATTTCCGGGACCTGAAAGGCCCACTTTCGCATATTCCCATGATGCCCACCGGCGGCGTGACCCTTGAAAATATCCGGGAGTTCTACCTGTCGGGCGCGGTGGCCTTCGGCGTGGGGAGCGCCCTGGTCGGCGCCGGAAACGCCACCGATGCCGCGGTCCTGACCGCCCGCGCGGAATCCTTTATCGAAGCCATCCAGCCCTGATCCGCACACCGGAACCAAAAAATTGAACGATCGGCCTACGCGTTAGTCGGACAACCCGCTACATTTGAGGTCCATATGAAATGCTCTTTCACCCTTTTGCTCCTGATCGCTTGTGCCACAGTCCAAGCGCAATACGTCGTAGACCCCCAGGGTGTCCTGCGTGACGTCAAAACCGGCAGCGAAGCCGCTTTCTTCGGGGTCAACTATACGGTCCCCTTTGCCTACTCCTACCGCGCCCACCACGCCCTGAACGCCGACCTCGAGGCCGCCATCCGGGCAGACGTCTATCACCTGTCGCGCCTGGGATTGGACGCCTTCCGGGTCCACGTGTGGGACACCGAAATCTCCGATTCGCTGGGCAACCTCCTGGAGAATGACCACCTGAAGTTGTTCGACTTCCTGGTTTCGGAGTTGGAGAAACGAAAGATCAGGATCATCATGACCCCCATTGCCTTTTGGGGCAACGGGTATCCCGAAAGGGATGAAATGACCCCGGGCTTTTCAAGGGTCTACGGGAAGGGCAGGGCCACGGTCAACGACAGCGCCATCCGCGCCCAGGAAAACTACCTGCAGCAGTTGTTCCGGCACGTCAACCCCTACACGAAAAAAACATACACCGCCGATAACGGGATCATTGCCGTGGAACTGAACAACGAGCCCAGTCACAGCGGACCCATGAGCGGGGTAACGGCTTACATCAACCGCCTGGCCGCGGCCATCCGCAGCGTGGGTTGGACCAAACCCCTGTTTTACAACATCAGCCAGTCTCCCTACTACGCCTCCGCGGTCGCCGCGGCGTCGATCAACGGGGTGAGCTTCCAGTGGTACCCCACGGGGCTGGTGGGCGGGGAAGTCCTGCGGGGCAACACGCTGCCCAACGTGGATACCTACGCGATTCCGTTCGACACCATACCCGCTTTCCTGACCAAGGCGCGCATGGTGTATGAATTCGATGCCGCGGACGTCCTGGCAAGCTACATGTACCCGGCAATCGCCCGGAGCTTCCGGGGTGCGGGTTTCCAGTGGGTCACGCAATTCGCTTACGATCCCATGGCGCTGGCCTACGCCAACACGGAGTACCAGACACACTACCTCAACCTGGCCTATACGCCTTCCAAGGCCATTTCCCTGCTCATCGCTTCAGAGGCTTTCCACCACCTGCCGCGCGGCAAGTCCTACGGCGGGTATCCCGCAGATAGCGTATTCGGCCCTTTCCGCGTGAGCTACCGGCAAGGCTTGAGCGAAATGAATACAGCAGATAAGTTTTATTATTCCAATACTACGTCCACCTCGCCCGTCAATGCTGGTTCCCTGGCGCATATTGCAGGGGTGGGCTCCTCCCCCATTGTCCATTACTTCGGGACGGGGGCGTATTTCCTGGACAAGCTCGGCAAAGGCGTTTGGCGCCTGGAAGTCATGCCCGATGTAATGTATATACGGGATCCCTTCGCCAAGGCTTCTCCATCGCGGGAAGTCACGCGGGTACAATGGGGTTATGATTCTATGCATTTGGTGCTTCCCGACCTGGGCGACCACTTCATCGTCAACGCAATTAACGAAGGGAATCGTTTCAACACGAAGGCCTCCGGCGGAGATTTTATTGTTCCGCCGGGCGTTTATTTGCTGAACTTCGGCGATCCATGGACGCGTTTCCCCGATAGCCTGGGTGAATTTTATGCACCCAAGCCTTATTCCAGCGATTTGTTCGCTGCGCATACTCCCTTTCCCGAAGTCACCGCGGGAAATCCCTTTGTCATTTCGGCCACCATCGCGGGGCTGGATACAGGTCGGGCCTTCGTCCAGATCGGGCGAAACTTCATCCCCCTGCAACGCCAAAACGCCTCCCTTTATACCGCCGAGGTACCCGGCAGATTGGTCAATCCTGGTAAGCTGACTTACAAAATCATACTCCATCAGGGCTCCGATTGGGCGGTGTTTCCTGGCGATTCACACGAGGACCCCTTCGCCTGGGACAACACGGATGAGACCACCTACAGTACGACCGCGACCGACGGACCCCTGGAAATCTATAATCCTGCAACGGACCGGAGTTTTTCTTATCCTCCCTTCCGCCGCGGACCCGTCAATGGTTTGAACGGATTCCAAACGTACTTTGGGGGGAAACGCGCCGGTCGCACTGAAGAATTCCAACATTTGTATCTCAAGGTTCGCAGCACCGGAAAAACGCAAGTGAAAATCCATGTGACCCTTACCAACGCGGATGCCTTCTCTTATGGTGCGGACATTTCCGCTTTTCCTTTCTTTCAGGATATCGAAGTCCCCCTGGACCAAATGGTTCCTGATTCGATGCTCCTCCTACCCCGCCCTTATCCCGGATTCCAACCATTGTGGTTCAAGGCTTCGGGGACGGCGCCTACTTTTTCGCTGGGAGATATGGAAAGATTGCAGGTAACCGCGACCGGGAGTTTCGAGGTGGCATCGGCCTGGATGGAAAAAGGAGGCGCCGCCTCCCCCGAGATCCTGCTGCGTGCCGCCATCACGGCGCCACCTGAAAAAGTCCGCATCACGCCCCAGGGAGACCACGTCATCACGTCGGTACACAACCCAACGATAACACCCTTTCTCCCCGACCCCGCCAAAGCGACGGGCGTGGCTGTCATCATCGCACCGGGCGGGGGTCACGCCGAATTGTGGATCTCGCATGAAGGCTACAATCCCGCACGTTGGTTCCAGGAAAGGGGCATCGCCGCTTTTGTCCTGAAGTACCGCCTGGCCAAGGAACCCGGGTCGACGTATTCGGTGGACACCACAGAGCTGTCCGATATACAGCAGGCGATTCGCCTGGTACGCAGTCGCGCGAGCGAGTGGGGAATCGATACCGCGCGCATCGGCGTCATGGGCTTTTCGGCGGGGGGTGAACTGGCGGCGCTCTCGGCCATGCGCTTTGACACTGGGACCAGGCCTGCCTTCCAGGCCCTGATCTATCCCGGCCGTTCGTCTCGCTTTGAAGTAGTGCCTCACGCTCCACCCGTGTTCCTGGTGGGCGGCTACCAGGACCGTCCCGATATCTCCGAAGGCATCGCCCAGGTTTATTTGAAATATAAGGCAGCGGGCATCCCCGCGGAATTGCACATCTATTCCAACGTGGGCCATGGCTTCGGCATTCGGTCCACCAACGGGCCGGCCGTGGCGGGTTGGAGCCAGCGCTTCCTGGACTGGCTGCAGGAAATAGGCATCCTATGAGCCGGATCATCTGTGCGGACTGGGGTACCTCGGTACTGCGGCTTCGGTTAGTCGACACCGAGGGTGAGCGTATCCTCCAGTCCGAGTCCAGCGACCAGGGCATCGCCCTGACGTACAATAGCTGGTCGTCCTCGGGGGAGGGACGACTGGCTTTTTACATGCGGATACTTTCCGCGGCAGCAGCCGGACTCACGCCCACCCCTTTGCCCATCGTTCTGTCGGGCATGGCTTCTTCCAATATCGGTATAAAGCAACTTCCCTACGTCGCGCTGCCCATCCACGCGGACGGATCGGATGTGTACGCCGAGTGGTTGGACTCCGTACTTCTGATTTCGGGCGTGAAGTCCCCCGGAAATGCCATGCGGGGAGAAGAAACCCAACTGGCAGGCTGTTCCCCTGTCACTGGAAGCCATTTATTCATTTTCCCGGGGACGCATTCCAAACACATCTATGTCAGCGGGCCCATGGTAACGCGCTTCACCACGTACATGACCGGCGAATTCTTTACCCTCCTGTCGAGGTATAGTATGTTATCCAATTCCGTGGCGCCCGCGACGACCTTCCTGGCAGCGCCCTTTGCCGAGGGCGTGCGTGCGGCACAACTGTCGGGTCTGTTGGAAAGCGCTTTTGCCGTGCGCACGAACCATCTCTTCGGAAAATTTACGCCGGAAGAGAATTATTATTTTCTCAGCGGGTTGCTCATCGGGTCGGAACTGAAGGACCTCGTGGGCGCCCTGCTGCCCCTCACCATTGTAGGAGACGTGGAGCAGTTACAACGCTACCGCGAGGCTTGCACCGTGCTGCGGCTCGATGGCGTCGGCTTCCTCGATGGCGCAGAGGCTGCGGTGCGCGGGCAATGCAGGATATACCGGCGTTATGCCCTGTCTTGACCCTCCGACCTGTTGGCACTTCCCGAAAGGAGTGCGGGCGCCCATGAGGGGCGCCCGCGAGGTGACGATGGCAAAGGTATATGGAGACATGCAGGATGCATGATGCGAGGGAAGGCGAAGAAAGGAGGGTACGGACGCTCAAGTCTACTGGCCGTTGCATAAATTAACATCAGAATACTGTATAAACAGATTCTGCTATCGCCCGAATGACAGGAAGCGTGTGTACTCTGCGCCCGGTTGACACAACACCTCCGAAAACACCCAGGGCGATAGCAGAAAAAATAAGGTCATTGGAGTTTCAGCAACGACCACCGGGGCGACACCGGCGGTCGTGTTGCTGAAATCACAAAACAAAAAAAACGCCGATAGATATCATTACCCACTTTTGCACTTGTTGATGAAACGAAGATACTGCGCGGGATCCGGGGCGGCTTACCTTTAACGGAGCATTAGTTATGCAAACTGGATTTTCAGCGCTTCCTCAAGGAACCCGGCGAGCCTCCAAAATTCTTCCGAAAGGCCGTGATAAAGTTGGAGATATTGCGGTAGCCCGTCATGTATGCGATGTCCATGATAGGAATGTTGGTCTCTTCCAGCAAAGATTTCGCCCTTTCCATCCGCGCGCTCATGAAATAGTTGAAAATGGTAGTACCGTAAATCTGTTTGAACCCTTTTTTCAACTTGTAATCATTCAAACCCACACGATGAGCCAACTCCACGATGGTCAGGGGGTTGTCCATGTTTTGGATAAGGAGCTCGGCCGCTTCCTTGATCCGCTCTATGTCGTATGGTCTCAGGACGATCCTTGCCGCTGTGTTGTTGTGGAAGTGCCCCACCTTATCTAGTGCCTGGATAAGCAACTCCATCACTTTTGCCTCCACGTACAGGTTCTTCACCTTTTCCGAGAAATCGCCGTAAAGGATGTCATGGGCAATCCCCATCATTTGGATGTTGGCGTAGTTGTAAATGTCGCTCAGGATGGCAGGACAACCAGCCCGTACGTGCTGCAGGAACGCTTCCAGGAAGGGGAAGTGAGGCGCGAGCTTGTCCAGGTAGTGGGCATCGAAGGTAATGACGAGGGTGGAGTACTCCAGGCCGGACTTCAGGTCACAGGCCGTATCCCAGGTGGGGGTATAAAACAGGTTGAACTGTTTTTCAAGCATGTACACCTCCCCCAGCCCCTTGCGCGTGAAGCTCACGTTGTTCTTGCATGCCAACTGGAATTCAAGGATGGGTGAATCCAGGTGGGCTTCCAGGGTAACGTCCTTCTCCACGATATAATGGCTGTAGACAATGGTAAATCCCCCACCCTTCAATTCGTGGAAGATCATCTTCCCGAATGGAGCGGTAGCGGATACCGAGGGGACGCCCGGAAGTACGTAGTGCTGCAGGGTTGGGGGAACACCCATGCCAAATTCGACTGTGCTCCCATCCGACGCGGTGATACTTAAATCCATGTTAATTTCCGTTTCTAAGATTTGATGAAATCTAGCAGTGTTCCTGGTAAACGAACATTACGGTCAACCGAAAATGGCCTTTCCCGACTTAAAGCCCTGGATTCAAGCGGCAGCACAAATGGTGATTTTCATTTTTCGTTAGGTTTTGCAATACGACTGTCAACCAGAGTCTCGCCCGGTGAAAAACCAAACAGCGCCCCTACTTGTAATTAATAAACAATTGCCAACGTAATTCAATTCTTTGCCCTCAGAAGTAAGCTTGGGTTGCAACGACTAAAATAGCAAACTAATTCCTAGAAATCAAAGGGGAAAATCACAATTTTTTAAAATTACAATTTTCAGACGACAGTTGCATACGCTGAAATGCCTTACAGCGTTGCATTTCAGCGATTTTTATTTTCGTAAGATATCCGTATATTCGTTTTTTACACGGAGCCTGTTCCGTAATTTAGCCTCCGCTTTTCTACTGACTTTACTCAGCTAAATCAGTTAAGCACAGCCCTCCTCCCGTTTTTACACCGACCCACCCTCCGTTTTCTCCGTGAAAAGACTTACGTATTTTTCACAAAAAAAAGCTCGCCCGGCGTTATTCCAGGCGAGCGCTTAACAATTAAATGATATTACCAAATGTGTACGCGGGCACTATCAGGCAGATACATCTTATCCCCCGGCACGACATGGAATACATCGTAGAACGCATCCACATCCGCGAAGGGCCCGTTGACCCGGAAGCGCGCCGGAGAATGCTCATCAGACAGCACCTGGCGCGCCAGGAGCTCCTTCCTTTCCTCCTCAAGCCAGCCGATGGCATAGCCCAGGAAATAGCGCTGGGAGGGCGTCAGCCCCCCGATCAATTCCCCCTTCTTGTATTGTTCCGTTTGCTGGAAAGCATCCCAGCCCAGGAGCACGCCCCCCAGGTCCGCAATGTTTTCCCCTTGTGTATTCCGCCCGTTGATGTGGGATGTATCCACCGGGATGTACCCGCTGAATTGCTTGATAATTACTTCAGCCCTGCGAGAGAACTGGAGGCTGTCCTGGAGGCTCCACCAGGACTTCAGGTTCCCATCGGCATCGTATTGCCTGCCCTCATCGTCGAAGCCATGCGTGATTTCGTGGCCGATCGTCGATGCGCCCGCATACCCATACACCAGCGCGTCATCCAGCTCCTCGTCCCTGTACCCCGGCACGGTGAATATCCCCGCGGGCAACACGATCTCGTTATTACTGGGATTATAATACGCGTTATACGTCTGAGGCGTCATATCCCACTCGTCCCGGTCCACGGGCTTACCCAGCTTATTCACCTCGTATTGATTCCACCACTGCCTCGAAGCGATCACATTCCGCACAAAAGGCTGCGCCTTTATGTCCATGGCCGAAAAATCTTTCCACTTATCGGGATAGCCAATCTTCTTGCGGATTTTGGACAACTTGTCGATCGCCTTTTGTTTCGTGCTATCGCTCATCCAGGTAAGCTTTTGGATGCGGTTCTTATAGGCAGTGCGGATCGCCTCCACCAGGTCCGAATACCGCTGCTTGGCCTTGTCGTTGAAATACTCCTTCACAAAAAGCTGCCCCAGCGCCTCGCCCATCGCGCCCTCCTCCACATCCAACACGCGCTTCCAGCGGGGCTTCAGCTCCTCCAGCCCGCTCAGGAGCTTCCCGTAAAACCCGAACTCGGCGTTAACGAAGGGCGTGCTCAGCAAGGTCGCATTACTGCTGATGAAGTGCCACCTCAAATAATCTTTCCAGGTATCCAGGGGCACAGCCGTTAAATCCTTATCCAGGTCTGTGAAAAACTCAGGCTGCCCTACAATGGCCGTATCCAGGTGGTTTATACCTGTAGCTTTTGTCCAGTTGTTCCAGTCGATGGTCGGCGTCAGGGATTTCAGGTCGCTTACCGCGTATTTATTGTAGTTCTTATAGGGGTCTCTCAGGTCTTCTCTTTTTCGGCTGCTTTGCGCCAATCGCGTTTCCAGTTTTACGATGTTTTCACTGCTTGCCTTTGCCCTAAGGCTGTCATAACCCGCCAGTTCCAGCATTTTTGCGATAGTCGGCCCATAGGCGTTCCTGATATTGATCGTCCGGGCGTCATTGCGGAAATAATACTCCCGGTCGGGCAACCCCAGTCCCCCCTGGCTCAGGTAATAAGCCATCACGCTGCTGTTCTTTTCATCCTGGGACACACCCTCATCGAAGCCCACATTCACCCCTTTCGTGTGGAGGTCGGCCATGACATTTATTAAATCCTGTGTGGTTTTGATCGCATCTATGGCTTGTAGCTCAGGCTTCAGAGGCGCCAAACCCTGGCTTTCGATTCCTGCGCTGTCCATTCCACTCTCCCAGAAATCGGCGATCTTCGCCGTTATGCCACCGTTAGCCCTGTCCTTCACTGCCTGCTCGTTGATCGCCCTTTTGCGCGTGTAGATCTCCTCGTTCACCAAATCGCCGATCCCCCAGGCATTGTGATCCCCCGGGATCGGGTTCGCCTTAAACCAGGCGCCGTTGGCATAATCGAAGAAATCATCGCCGGGTTTCACGGTGGTGTCGATGTCCCTGGCGAGAATGTCCTCCCTTTGTTCTTTTTGTTGGCATGCCGTGCCCATTATAGCGCATGCCGCTATCAGTATCCGGAGTTTATGCATTTATTTAATATTTAATTAAATGTAAAATTCTTGTGCGTTCCGGGGCCTTTTTTTTGATAAATGGTTGCTTTAGCGCTATTTTTGCGTCCGTTTCGATTGAATTCGGGATGTAGCGCAGCCCGGTAGCGC
>CAZJDB010000152.1:0-7098 GCA_964544695.1 uncultured Chitinophagaceae bacterium | reverse complement strand
GCCAGCATATCGGTTGCCATAATTTGGGTGCCTCCCAGGATGGGCAACGCCACGTGCATTACTTTGTCTTTATCGGCTTCGGCGACGGCGGGAGCGCCCGGGCTGGGGGGGATGTCTTTCATCCGCATGAGGGGAGCGGAGAATTCCGACTTGAAAACTTTTTTGTAGGTGTTGAATGCTTCTTCGGCATTGCCCATGAAGTTTAGATAGATAGAGACGCTGGCCATGGTGAGGTTATTTGCATGAATGTACTAATCATTTTTAGATATCACCTCCCCTCCAAAAATTTCGTCGCCTCGACTATCCAGTTTTTATCCTCTGTCAAGGGAATATCCGGTTGAACGCCAATATTATCAATTCCCTTACCCTGATCTATTCGTTGACTCCTGGACGTCGCATAATTGAAGAAGAAAGGCATACAGGGGAAAGGCGCCTGCAAGACATTGGCGTAGTCGAGTATTCCTGCGGAATGCTGACCCATCAGGGTTACCTTCTTGCTTTGTTTGGCCATTAACAGGAACTCCTCGGCGGCACTTGCGCAGCGGTCGTCCATCAAAACGACGACCCTCTTGGGATAGGGTTCGATATTTGACAAGGTTACGGTGTATCCCGCTTCCATTTGTACAAATTGGCCGGTATGGGGTTGCAGTTGGGCAATGATATTCTTGATTTGTTCCTTTATGGAAGCGGGTATGGTGGAGTCTTGTAAGAATTTGGCCCAACGAAGGATATTGTCCTGAGATGACCACTCGACGACGCCTGCGTAATGAATGGGATTGGTGTACAACCAGGGGGTGAGGGAGGCATATGAATCGTCGCCACCCCCTCCGTTACCGCGAATGTCGATGATCAGGTAGGGTGTCGTGCGCAACTCCTCTTCATTTGCTTTGACCAGGGAGTCTATAGTATGGATGTTGGAAACATCGAAGGATGTAATGCTGATGTAATAGGTTTGGTCCGATATTTTCCTGGTTTGCACGACAGCCTGGTCCCTCCATTGCATATCGGTCATATTGCCATTGGGCTGCCGCTGGATGGATCTCCCTTGTTTTATCCATGTGCCGCCATTCAGGGTATTTCCGTCAAAGTCATAATGCACTGCCTGCACCTGGTGGTCCCTGGAATAGGCATAGGTAATAAAGCTCGTCTCCGTAATGGAACGCAACTCCAATTTTACCTCGCCGGGTTTCCATTGGGGAGTCTTCGAAGTCAGGATCACGCCTGCATAATCCCTAAAAACCGTTTTACTCCGGATGATGGCTATCTTATACGTAGAGTCGGGATTGTAGTAGATGCCTTCAATACCCTTTTCTCCTCCGGTCATTGGAGGTATGGCAAGCGTTTCCGGGGAGTCGACGATGGGAGGACCGTCCCCGGGAGTGACCGACGTATGGCCGTCCTTAAAAAAGGCGATCCATTCCTCCATCAGGCCAAGGCAATATACCGGGTTCGGTGCCTTCCGGGCCCGCTGTAAAATGTCTTCCGAGAAGGCATCATAGGAAGATTGGGTGTGGCTATTCACCTTGTCTTTAAATCCTGCATAATTCTTTTCAATGTCTCCTTTCAGGAAGGTGAATTCGGATGCGCAATTGCATTGCTGGGCCAATGGGCGGGTTGCAATGAAGAGGAAAGCAAAGATCAAGAAATGTTTCAGCATATGGAATCGTAAATTAATACATTTGTCCCATGCTACAGAATCGCGTCGATCCTTCAGGAGACATCATACGAACCAGCGCGCGCGGTTCCTGGATGGGGAACCGGGGCTTGATACACGATGAACACCAACAAGTGCAACGCCCCTTCCGGCTAACAGCGTGGCTCATCTGCGTGCTTGAGTTCAAGGGTCGGAAGCGCACCGTAATGTCTCCCGGCCTGTACACCGAATTATTTTTCCTCGATGAAGCAACAGCCTTTTCCGCCGGGCACCGCCCCTGCTTCGAATGCCGACGCGAGGCGGCCAACCGGTTTCGGTCGCTTTGGGTTCAGGGGAACCCTGAATACCATTTTACCGAAAAGACGCCTATCGGCGAGATTGACGCCATTCTCCATCGGGAACGGATGGACCGCCGCGGGGCCAAAGAGACGTTCCGCGCGGTGCTGAAGGACATTCCCACCGGGACCTTTGTGTCATATGAAGGCAAAGCCTACCTGGTCAGGAATGGATTGCTTTACCCATGGTCTCCATTAGGGTATGGGACACCGATCGACTTGCCTGAAGATAGCAGGCTGGACGTGCTGACGCCCCGCTCGACGGTCCAGGCCTTCCTGATGGGATATGTGCCGCAGATTACGGCTTAAGGTGCAGGACCATAAAAGGCGGCCCGTTTTTAAAGTCTATCTTGGAAGGAAAGTGGAAAGGACCGGAAGAAAAGTTTCCCAGAACGATTTCCGGCTTCCCATCCCCGTCCAGGTCGCCGACATCCATGCTGATCCATCTTCCCGATTCCGTTCCGGGGACGCTGTAAGGAATAAAATTCAGGTTTCCCTGGTTCTTGAGGAATACAAATCCTTCCTGCGGCTGATATTGATAATCCGCAAAGAAAGAGATAGCCGCGATGTCCAGGTTCCCGTCACCGGTAAAATCCCTCGCCATGGCGCGGTAACACCCGTTCATTGGGAAAAAATAGCTTTGTTTGAAATGGTAATGCCCGTCGTTCAGAAAGATATATATCCCGTGGTAAGGTTTCCGAATGGAGGAAACATCCCCGTTATCTCCACAAGTATATAGGATGTCAGGATACCCATCCTTGTTAAAATCATCCAGCTCGAAATAGGTAGTCCCGTAACAGGGCG
The DNA here is from genome assembly GCA_964544695.1 of uncultured Chitinophagaceae bacterium. GTDB lineage: Bacteria > Bacteroidota > Bacteroidia > Chitinophagales > Chitinophagaceae > Dinghuibacter. Next base: position 4,305 of record CAZJDB010000152.1, on the reverse strand, counting down.
GGAACCGCAGCACTTCTTCTCCCTCGAATTGCCCGTTTCCTTTGTTGGTGAAAATGAAGATGCCTTCTTCTCCTTGTGCAAATTCAACGAACAGGTCGGGCTTCCCGTCGTGGTTATAGTCGAAGATGCGGGCCTGGATCGCACCGGCCACCACGCGAATAGGATGGGCCACAAACTGGTTATTCCCTTTATTTTCCATCCAGGAAAGCTGCCCGATCGTGTGCCCAAATTCACACACCACGTAGTCCGTCCTGCCATCCCCGTTCAAATCCCCCGCGGCCAGCGCTACCGGGCGTCTCAGGCCCTTGAATAAAGGGGCGGTGTCCTGCGTCCAGCTCCCCTTTCCATTCTTTTTGAACAACAAAACGCTCCCCAACTGTGCATTGTTGGGGAACATGTCCCCAATATTGCAGCCCGCCAGGTATGGGGGCTGGTGCACGACGTCCACAATGGCGCCCGCCACTGTGGAGGAATCTTTATAACGCAATTTCGCGTCGCAGGTGTATAGAAACCTCCTTTCCAGGTCGGAGACGAGGATATCCCTGGAAGCCGTATCTATACGGACCATACACGTCTGGGGCATGATGTACTTTCGGGAAGGCACTTCCACCCTGAACAGCGTGGAGTCCGGCCGGAGGGGCGTTTCCCTTTTCTGGCCCTGCAGGGAGTCAGGGGCAATAGAGGTATAATAATCTATAATGTTTTGCCATTGTTCATCGGTCACCAGGGGCTTTTCAGGATAGAAGCCCTTGCCCATGACCGAATAAGGACCGGCATCGGATGCATACCTTTCCGTCCCGTGGGAATAAATACCTAGCCTGGGCCCCATTAGGGGAAGGACACCCTTTTCCCAGGTTTTTGCATCCAATAGGGAGGGGTCGGGGAGCATGTGGCAACTTTGGCAATAAAGGGTAGCCAGCTTTTCCCCCGCGGCGATGCTCTCGTCGGGAATGGACGAGTGGCTTTGATTCTTCTTAAAGGGGGACGGGTGGTTGCATGAAAGGGCGATTGAAAGCCCACAGCATATGGAAGCAATACATACCCAGCAGGTACGTAAGCGGTTACCTGTGATCATTTCATGTTGGTTGTTACCAACAAATCTAAGCGGTTTTTTCTTTTAGCCGGAATTTAAATAGGAATCCATTTCAACTAGAAAACTTGGATTACGGTTCCAGCACGATTTTTCCATGCGTGTGGTGCGTCTCCAGTTCGGCGAAGGCTTCACGGACCTGGTCCAGCTTGTAAATATGGGCGATCGGGACCTCGAGGTGGCCTTGCTCGATCAGCGCGGCGAGCTTGGCCAGCACTTCGGCCGTTGCGGCATCCATACTGCCCTCATTCTTAACCCCATATTTCTTGACGGCTACGTGATCGGGATCGACGATCGTATCGATGCGGTCGGGCTGTATACCCAACTGGATGGCCAGATCTGCATATCCATGACCAAAGGTGTCGATAAAGGCGTCGACCCGGCCGCCGGCGGCCGCCTTGATCTTTTCAGCAATATCGCCGTCATGGTCGAGGGGAATGACGCCTTTTTGCTTCAACCAGGCATGGTTGTCTTCGCTCGCCAGGCCGATGACCTTGGCCCCCACATTTACGGCCAATTGCACGGCGAGCGAGCCTACGCCGCCGGCGGCGCTCGAAACGACTACGGTGTCGCCTTTTTTTAGTGACACGGCCCTCACTGTTTCATAGGCTGTCGACCCGGAGGTGAAGAGGGAGCCCGCCTGCTCCCACGGCACATGCGGTGGCCGGAGGGTGAGTTGATCCATCGGGACCAGCACATATTCGGCATGGCTCGCGCGTTTATTCGTAAACCCTATGACCTCGTTGCCTTTGGCAAAGTTCTTGACTTCCGGACCTGTGCTATCCACTACCCCCGCGAAATCACTGCCCTCCCCTTCAGGCCAGGTAGCCGGCCACTTGACAGCCAAAAGTCCCTCGCGAATCTTCGTTTCGATCGGATTGATCCCAGCCGCTTTTACCTTTACCAAAACCTCGCCTTTCCCCGGAACGGGCATCGGAAGCTCGGAAATGTGGAGCACATCGAGCCCGCCGTAGTGATCGAACTGTACCGCCTTGTACATCATTTGTTTGATTTTTGTGCTGCCTCGTCGATTACCTCTGCTACTTCTTTCGGGTGGGATATGAAACTCACATGGCTTGCTCCATTGATCTCCGTCACCTTGGCTTTCGCCCGCTGATATTGCCGCCTTAGCAGTATCGGGTTGATCGACTTGTCCTGGGTGCCCAATATCCCCCAACAGGGTTTCGTTTTCCACGGCGCATGCGTGATCACCGTCGTAAAAGCTTTAAGCGTACCCGGGATCTGTGCGGAACTCATGAATTCCGCCAGACCTGCAGGGAGATCGGCGCAAAAGGCAGCATGGAATTTAGCTTTGTCTAACCAAATCAGGCCGGACGCATCCGGAATAATGGCGCCGTTGGTCAGGTCTGGTATGCTTGGGTCCATCGCGACGGCCGTTTCCCCAGAATCCGGCACGAAGCCATCCACATATACCAGCCCCATTACCCGGTCGTCGGATCCTGCTTCCGTAATGACTGCGCCGCCATACGAGTGGCCCACTAAAATACAGGGGCCCGATTCCTTATCCATGGCTGTCTTTACCGCTTTCACATCATCCTCCAGCGTATTGCAGGGATTTTGAACGACCGTAACGTTGTAGCCCTTTGCTGTGAGTATTTTGAATACATCTTGCCAGCCGGAGCCGTCGGCGAAGACGCCATGGATGAGGAGGATGTTCTTCACGGCCGGCGCTTGCGGACGCGGGGGAGTGGCGGATAAGATGATCAGCGCAATGGCTAGCATTGCGACTATTTTCCGGTATTTTGACCAGGGGTGGTTTCTTTTCATTGGTGGCATTTTGGTTATGTTTAGATCCAAATCGGATGCCATTTCATGGTAGATTGAAAATCAATGCAATATTCAGTTTCATCGGTTATTATTTGACGATGCACCGTGTTCGGGGTCGCGTATTTACGATTTGAAATGGTAATTTGGCTCCCTATGGCCGAGGCTTCTGAGGAAACACTGCTATTGCGGGCCATCGCGGCGGGCGATGAGGCAGCCTTTGCGCAACTGTACCACAAGTATTCCCGAAGGATTTTCGAGGTAGCCATGATGTATCTACAAGACGAAGCGACCGCGGGGGAACAGGTACAGGACATCTTCATCAAGGTCTGGCAGCAAAGGGAGAAATTGCGCACGGTGGAGGATGTCAAAAGCTGGTTGTTCATCCTGAGCCGTAATACCATCTATGACCGATTTAGACAGCAACAGGTCGAGGCGCGCCGGAAGTTGGCCTGGATAAAGGAGGAGCGGGGCAAGTCGGGACTGGCCGAGGAGGCCTCCACGCGCGTCGAAAGCCGGCAATACGAAGCTTTGCTGCGGCAGGCCATCGAAGCCCTGCCCCTCCAACGCAGACGCATCTATCAATATTCCAGGACCCAGGGCATGAGCGTGGACAATATCGCCCAGGTCATGGGCATTTCCCGCCATACGGTCAAAAACCAGCTCAAGGCCGCCAATCACTTTATACGCGATCATCTTAAAAACTATCTGGAGCTCCTGCTCCTGGGTGCCATTCTCCTGCATGGTTAACTTTGCCTTAATTTTTTTTCGAACTGAATAGCCCTCCGGCTCCGATCGTCCGTCTTTATACGGATGACCATTCACTCCCTACCAGAACTGTTACAACGATGCCGGGAAGGCAAGCTGACTCCCGTGGAGCGCGAAGCATTGCGGGAAGCCGTGCTGAGCGGGACCTGGGAAGAAGGGATCAAGGAAGATATCCTTAGACAGTTCGAGGCCCCGGTGATAGGGAAGGGCTCGTGGACCGCTGAGAAAGAGGAGGCAATATGGTCGGCTATTCTAAAGGCACTCCACGCGGAGCCTTCGCAAGCCGCCCGCACCGGGCCTTCGCAGGCCCCTGTCAGGCCGCTGTATGCCCGTCGCTGGGCAGCGGCTGCCGCCGTGATCCTGCTGGCAGGCTTTGGGTACCTGGGATACCGGCAATCATCGGGCAAACAAAAGTGGACGGCCGATATTGGTCCGGCGATACCGAAAGCCACGCTTACCCTTGGCGGCGGCCAACGGATCTCCCTGGACAGCCTGCCCATAGGAACGCGGTTGCAACAAGGGAATACGCTGGGGAGCAAAGCCGACAGAGGGCGCCTGGCTTATCACCAAGACGAAATCGCCGGCGAAGTGGTGCAATACAACACACTTTCCACACCCCGGGGCGGCACCTACCAGCTAACCCTGCCCGATGGCAGCCGCGC
>CAZJDB010000151.1:0-20091 GCA_964544695.1 uncultured Chitinophagaceae bacterium | reverse complement strand
TAGACGCCTTCATTGAGGGTCCGGAAATTTAGCATCAATTCGCCCGCTTTCAAAGTAAACTGGTCCGTGGCCAGCCATACGGCATGGTTACCGGGTTCGATTTCCCTCGTGATTTTTTGGGCGGGGCACAGTTGAGGGAGGAGGAAAAGGGCGAGAAGTAAGTGTCGCATGGTTATTGGTTAGGCTTCGAATCTACGCCATTTTTTCGCAATGCGGCGAAGATCAACGGCATCAAGCCTTCAAAGTTGTCTACTTTTCGCGCGTGGATGTAATTCTCGTAAATCACATCGGATACCGTCTGGATATGGACGAAACCGAATCTAAGATTGCGCTGGATCAGGTTGTTGTATTCCGATGCGCTCCGGAACTGTCGGAAAAGTGCTACGGAGACGGCATTGGCCATCAGCTCGTTGAAATAATGCTGCCAGTCGTCGATATTCTGGCCATGTAAGGCCCCGCTGTGGGGCATCAGGTCCGCGAGCGAATCTATATTGCTTTTGAAACTCCCCAGGATGGTATCGGTGAAAGCGTGGGTGCCTTCGTGCCAGCCGAAATTAAACAAGTCGGCATTGAAAGTCATGCGACCCAGTTTATCCGTATCTCCGAAATACCCCAATTGAAAAATGAAAAAGCTGCGGTATTCCGGGTTTACGATGGCAGGGTTGATGGTATGCGCTCCCCAATCGTTGAGGGGATCCATGCAGATCATCCAATGATGGTCCCGGCGGGTATTGATGAGGCTGTCGAAAATGCGCACCGATTCACTGACGCTGTCCCTCAGCCCACCTGCCCACTGTTGGTACATGGATAGGTGGGCCGTGTAAAAGTCGTGGAAGCGCGAAACACGGTAGAATTGCATGCAATCGCGCATATAGCGATCGAGAGAGTCCCGGCCGATCTTCGATACCCAGATACAACTGTCGGGTAAACGATGCATCTTGATGTCTGGAAAGTTATAGAAGGCCAGACCACATTCCACCAGGTCGGAATATATCTTGTATTTCGCCTCGAATATGTCTTTCACGGCGGGCTCGTTGCGGTATTTCCAGAAATATTGCTGCACGTCGCTCCTATAGGGAGACGGGGTATTATTTTCCAAATGGCCGCCCAGGTATTGAACAAGACTCATCAGTTCGATGCCTTCATTGACCCCGACGGTGAGGTTGTCTTCCTGAGCACGGACGCTGCCCGCGAGGAGGAGGCAGAGAAGGAACGCTGGTATTTTCATAGCTTTTTTTTGTTCAAATTTCCCGGGGCATTCCTTGTCGTTGTGATGCGAATTGACAAACCGGCGAATTTCGGGTATGAATGCCCCCGGGATATCCGGGCGGCCTTCGTACTTTAGCTTTTATGAAAAAGCACTGGATTTACCCTGCCGTCCATATCCTGTTCTGGGTGCTGTTGCTGACCAATTCGGTGATAGCCAGCATTCCCCCCGATGCATATGACGCCCGGGCGATCAAGGCAGGCGGCTTTCCTCCTGTATTGTATTTTATCATACGGGACGGGGGATTCATGGCTATATCCATGACTGCCTTTTATGGAAGCTATTTTTGGATCGGTTATTCGCTGTTCCCGCGCAGGAGGTATTTCAGGGCGCTTCTGGGGCTTTTGGGCGTGTGCCTTGCCATGGTTTCGGTTAGGTATACGGTGGAGTTTTTTGTAAATAAGCCCCTGTTGCACTTCGATAATTACTTCGGCCGGCCGGTGGGGTTTTGGGATTATACTAAAAATTGCCTTGGCTATTCCTATAATTACTGTCTCTTCGGGGTTATCCTTTTTTTCCTCGTGCATACCGGGCGCATTCAACGGGAACGCGTCAGCGCCGAACTGGCTTTCCTGAAATCGCAGGTCAACCCGCACTTCCTGTTCAACACCATCAACGATATTTATTCCCTGGTGTACCAGAAAAGCGATGAGGCGCCGGAAGCGTTGCTGAAACTATCGGGCATCCTGCGGTATTCCCTTTACGGGGAAAGCAGCGATCAGGTCAGTCTCGGGCGGGAGCTCGCTTACCTATCGGACTACCTCGACCTTCAAAGGATCGGCTCCAAACAGCACACCTATATCGACTTCCAGGTGGAAGGGGATACGGATCGGTTGCGGATCGCCCCCCTTCTGCTCATCCCTTTTGCCGAGAACATCGTTAAACATGGCATTCTCGATGATCCGCAGCATCCCGCCACCTTGCACGTGAACGCACGCGAGGGGCGCTTTGAATTGAGCGCGGCCAACCGCGTGAAGAACCAGCAAAAGGACAAGTCGGGAGGGATTGGTTTGATCAATGTCCGGAGAAGGCTGGAATTATTGTATCCCGGACAACATCGCTTCGAGGTCAGGGAAGACGCAGGGCTGTTCAGTTGTATGCTTCACCTCACCTTAAAAGGCGTGTAGATGATCCGTTGCATCGTGGTGGACGACAAGCCCCTGGCCATCGATATCCTGGAAGCGTACATCGCGAAAGTACCCTACCTGTCGCTGGTTTTCCAAACCCAAAATCCCCTGGATGCCCTGGATTATTTGAGAAAACAACCCGTGGATTTGGTTTTCCTGGACATACAGATGCCTGAGCTGAATGGCCTGCAATTCATTTCCCTGGCCGCGGGGCGGCCCAGGGTCATTCTCACCACGGCCTACCCCGATTTCGCCCTGGAAGGATACGCGCACGATGTCGTGGATTATTTGCTCAAGCCTATCCCCTTCGAGCGCTTCTTACAAGCGGTCGAAAAGGTCCGGTCCCTGGCCGTGCCCAAGGAATCGGGGTCCCTCTTCGTCAAGACCGAGCACCGGATTCAAAGGGTTCCCCTGGAAGACATCCTGTATATCGAAGCCCGGCAGAATTACGTTTGCATCTTTATGGGCTCGGGGAGGATCATGAGCTTGCAAAACATCAAGGCCATCGAGGAGCGATTGCCGCCGTTGCGCTTTATCCGGGTACATAAATCGTATATCGTTTCTTTGGAAAAGATCGATACGGTGGAAAAGAGTCGCATCTTCATTGGGGAGGCGGTGATCCCTATCGGGGATAGTTATCGGGAGGAGGTGTTTCGGGCGTTGAGCACGTAGCGCGGCTTTCGCGGCCGTGGCGCGTTCGCGGGCCCTGCGCGTTAGACGAGTCCGTGTTCTTTGGCGAAGTTGAGCAGACCGACGGGTGTGTAGATATTTAATTTCCGGCAAATATTGCGGCGATGCGTGTTGACAGTGAATTCACTTACGTAAAGCTGCTCCCCGATCTCCTTGCTGGTCAGGCCATCGGCTATGCGACGGAGGATTTCCACCTCGCGTTTCGTGATCTGGTATTTCTTGATGAAATCGTCGATAAAATGGGGGGAAGAGAGTCGCTCGGGCTCCCTTTCCTGGAACCAGGTCTTGCCCGCGGCAACGGAGGCCACGGCTTCTTTCAGGGTCGTGGAAGGGCTGTCCTTGTGGAGGTAGCCATGGGCGCCGGCAGCCTTGATCTCCTTGATCAGCCTGGGGCTGTAGTAGCTGGTGAAGACGAGAACCTTGACGCGGGGAAAGCCGGTGTTCAATAGCTTCAGGGTCTCGATCCCATCCAGGCGGGGCATGTGGAGGTCGAGGAGGACGAGGTCCACCCCGGGGCTCTTTCGGAGCCTTTCCATGAGGTGCCAGCCGTCCCCGACCGTGTCGAGGACGTGGGCGCCGTCCATTTCTTCGAGTACTTTCCGGACGCCGTCTACCAGGAGGGGGTGATCGTCAGCTATGATTATTTTCATGGTGGTTTGTCGTGGGTATGTCTAATACAATGATGGTGCCGCACTCGGCCTCGCCCCCGGGCGTGCCGGGCTCCCGTGGGGTCTCGATATTCATTATTCCGCCGAGGTAGGCCATGCGGGAGCGGATCGTGGCGAGGCCTTTGCCGGTGGGGGCTTCGGGCATGCCGACGCCGTTGTCCTCGACCACGATGGAAATATGGTCCTCGTGCTCGACGACCTCCATGAGGGCGTGCGAAGCATGCGCATGTTTGAGGACGTTATGGAGCAGTTCCTGCAGGATTCGATAAAGGTCGTTGAGGAAAGCGATCGGGTAAGGGTCGGGGCCAGTGAAGCCCACCAGGACCGTTTCGAGCTGGAGCTTGCCGGAGAGGTTGATCGATTCGGCCAGGTCTTCCACAGCCTTCCGGAAGCCGTGCTGTTCGATAGCCAGGGGCGTGAGGCGGTGGCTGATGTCGCGGATGGTCGTCGAAACGGTGGCGATCATTTGCTGGGCCTTTTGGAGTTTGGCATCGGGCGCGGCCTCCAGGACGGAGGAGAGGTTCAGAGACGCCAGGGCCAGGTCCGAGCCCACTTCGTCGTGGAGGCGGTCCGCGATTTTGCGGCGTTCGCTTTCTTCGGCATCGATCACGTTTTGCATGACGTCGATGCGGTGCTCCTTTTCTACCTGCCTGAGACGGCTGGAGGCGCGGTAGCGGAGGTAGGCGGTCAATAATATCAGGATGCCTATCGAAAGACTTGCCAGGAGGATGAAATAGGTCCGGTCGCGACGCAGGCTTTCGAGCCGGTGCTGGTTTTCCTGGTCCAACAGGGCAATCTGGGCTTCCTTGTCTTTCAGCCTCAGTTTGGCTTCCACTTCCTGGATGGCCCTGTAGTGGTTCAGGTTGGCCAGGGAATCTTTGATGGTATAGTAGGTCTCCAGGGCCGCTGCATATCCTTTATAATCGCCCGCCGCCTTCAGGAGGTCGGCATAATTTCGGTAGTAGAAGTATCCGTATGCGGAGTATTTGCGGACGGCGAGGGCGGGTTCATAATCGGCCAGCACCTGCCTGGCTTTGGAGAGTTGACCATCCAGGATCAGGGCATGGGCATAGTACATGCCCGGAGGGGTGATGTGCAAGCCTTCGGTACTCCCCGTTTGTGCGGCACGGGCATAATAGCGGGCGGCGGCGGCGATTTTTCCGTCGTGTTCCGCGAGGAGACCCGCTCCGATAAAGTAACTCACGTATGTGATGGAATCTTCCGGAACGCCGAACAGGGAGCGGCTTTGGGCCAGGAAGGTTCTGGCCTGGGCAACATCCCCCTGGTACATCTTGACGATGGCCATCTCGGCGTCGAAATAGGGGGCCTGGGGATTGCCGGGCCGGGACCGGACGGTGGCGTCATAAAACATATCGGCAAACTTCCCGGCATTGGCGTAATCCGCCAGCAGAAGGTTGACCTGCATCAACTGGTAGTAGACACTGGGGCCGGGGTTGCGGAAATAGAAACCGCTTCGTTCGTACAGGCGTGGCTTATGGTTCAGGCTGGAGTCCGCGGTCATTTCCAGGCAGGATTCCAGCTCGCTGACCTGGACCTGGGGGTTCGAGGCACAGCAAATGACGGCGTAGTTGTATTTAGCCGTGAAAAGGGCGTTTTTGTTGGGAAGGTTGGAAGACAGATCCATGGCATGCATGAGGTCCCGGCGCATGGCGGCGGTATCCTGCGAATGAGCCATGGCCCTGAAGGTGTACATGAGGGATAGCTCTTCGGGATCGTTTAGGCACGCCTTTTCGCTGATCGGGAGGTATTTCTCCAGGGAATCAGGTCGTCCCCACTCCAGGTATAACAGCACCGTGCCTATCAGGGCTTCGTCTTCCATGTGACTTGATGGTGCGTTTGCCCGGGCGATGGCATAGAGACTATCGGCCGCCGGATAGGCCGTAAGCGATTCCTTGGCCCTGGCCCAGGCCATGAGTAGGACGTGCACCCATTCGCGGTGACCCGTGGTACTGACCATGGGCACGTATTCGGCCAGGATTTGATAGCTGAAAGGGAGATTATTTTGTCCGATGTCCTGGATCAGGTCGCAGACCTGCCGGAAGGAGGTTTCCGTGATCGGCTGGCGACGGGCTTCCGCCCAGGCCGCTTTACCCTCCTCCACGGTGTACGTGCGGGCGGTAAGCGCATGGGAGAAAAAAAGAAAACAGAGGAAGCAGCAACCAGAGGCCAATCTCATAAGTAGATAAAAATAGCGAAATGAATGCAACGGATGCGGGGTAAATACCCTCATAAGTAAAATAGATCCAATGAGGATTTCCTTGATCGTAGTACTCCTTTGCGGCGCCCTGTTCGCTTGCCGGAAAAGCGCAGCGCCCGACAACGCCAAACCCGTTATTTTGCCCGCTTCAGGGCAGGACGTGGTAGCCGCTGAGAATCAATTCACCGTGACGTTATTCCAGCAACTGGAAGGGTTGGATACGTCGCTGCATAACAAAATGGTTTCCCCCCTCAGTATCTACTTGGCCCTGGGAATGGCCAACCTGGGCGCGGCCGGAACGACCCGGGATTCCTTGCTGGCGACCATGGACCTGGGGAACTCGTCCACGGACGACCTGAACAGTACCGCTTTGGCATTGATGACCCAGCTCCCCGGGGCCGATCCCGAGGTCACCCTGTCCATTGCCAATTCGGTCTGGTCCAACGAAAACTTACCCTTATTACCCTCCTACCTGCAGGCTGTCCAACAATATTACGGGGCCAAAGCGGAGGCCCTGGATTTTAGCAGCCCTTCGGCCGCCCAGACGATCAACCAATGGGTAAATGCGGAAACCAGGCAAATGATTCCTTCGATTATTTCGGCCACGAATCCATCCGAATTGGCCATTCTGGTCAATGCGGTATTCTTCAAGGGTGCCTGGACCTATGGCTTCGATCCGGGCGCGACCAAGGATATGCCCTTCACCCGGGGAGATGGGGTCGTGGAAAGCGTCCCCATGATGAGCCTGCCCAAAGCGGGCGCCTTTCCCTTTCACGGAGACACCGTGACGATCACCGAATTGCCCTACGGCGCCGGCAATTTTGCGATGTATGCCATAATGCCCAACGGAACCTTGGGTATCCGGGGCCTTCTGTCGATGCTGACGCCCGCACGCGTCGCTTATTGGCTGCAAAACATGGACACGACCAACATCCAATTGTACTTTCCAAAATTCACCTTCGATTATAATGCGGATAGCATCATGAGTTGCCTGAGTAAAATGGGAATGGGGATTGCTTTCTCGACGGCGGCGGACTTCTCCAATTTGTCCTCCACACCTTCCCTTATTTCCCAAGTGATCCACAAAACGTCCATACAAGTGGATGAATCGGGCGCGAAAGCCGCGGCGGCTACGGGGATCGTCTCGGTCGGCCTGGTGGAGGGGGGTTCGCCTACATCCATTTACTATAACCAGCCCTTCGTATTCCTGATCACGGAAAAGACGAGCGGGGTGATCCTGTTTGCGGGAGTGCTCAATGACCCCTTGAGTGGCGGGAATTAGCCCGGGGTGCCCGACGTCCCGATGAGTGGGGAGAATTAGCTATTTTCGCTGACATGTCCTTTGTAAAGTATGGGTATATTCTTGGGGCCGCAGCCCTGGGATTTGCTTTCACCTACCTTCTTACTCATCGCAGCGGGATTGGCGTCTCACCGGATTCCATCGCTTATATCAGCGCAGCGCGCAACATGGTGCATACGGGACACCTCGTCGATTATACCCTGCATCCCCTGGTCGATTGGCCCGCCGGGTATCCCCTATTGCTGGCCGCCATCCTGAAAATCACGCATGCCGACCCCATGGCGGTCCTTCCCTGGCTCAATCCACTGCTATTTGCCGTGCTGATCGGCTTGTGCGGTTATATTGCCATTCGCCTGGGTTATCCCTCACGCTGGTTTCCCCCGGTCCTGCTCTTGTGCATTGCGTTGAGTCCGGCCCTGGTGGAAGTGTATATCATGCTTTGGTCGGAGGCGTTGTTCATACCGGGGACGGTGGTTTTCTTTATTTTATTGCAACGGTATATGAAGACGCGTGCCTTGGGATCGCTGTTGCCCGCGGCCGGGTGCGCGGCCCTTTGCTGCGTCATTCGGTATTCGGGGGTGACGCTGGTGGCAACGGGAGGGTTCCTCATCCTGATCGACCGGTATCCGACATGGCGCAAAAAAGTGGGTCACTTAATGGGGTTCGGGGCGATCTCGCTGTCGTTGCTCTTCGTGAACCTCGTTCGCAATGAAGTGGTCAGCGGGACCTTGACGGGCGCCAGGCAAAAGGGTATGACACCCCTTTGGAAAAATATTTATTACTACGGCAATACTTTCACGGGATGGTTCCTTTACGGCACCACGCATTATCACCTGTGTCTCCTCCTGGGGATGTTCCTGATTATTTTCCTGGTATTACTCTTTGGGCGGGGCATCCCAAAATTGTTGCAAGTTTATCCGCCCTACATCCGAATTTGCCTCAGCTTTGCCTTACTGTATTCTCTGTTTATGGTGGTGTCAGCCACCTTGTCCCGATACGAGACCATCAACAGCAGGTTACTTTCCCCTTTGTATATTCCCCTGGTCTTTACCCTGGCTTACCCCCTTGAGGCCCTGTGGTACCGGCGCACCTGGAGAGTGGCTGCGGTGGGTTGCGCCCTGCTTGTCTTGTCCAGCCAGGCTTTTGCGGACCGTCAATGGTACGCCGACGTAAAGGAGGGAGGCATCGGGGGGTATACCGAAGATACCTGGGATGACTCTCCCCTGGTGGCTTACCTCAAGGGAAAGCCCTTTCAGGAGGGGTACACGTTGTATTCCAATTCCCCGGAAGCGGTGTACTTTTTCGGGGGACTTCATTGCCAGCTCCTGCCACAACAAGCCTTCCCAGGGCCAATCCGCCAATTTTACAGTGAACCCCGTGCGTACCTGATCTGGTTCGAGGACGGGGACAACGATGCCATCCTGACCCTGGATCAGGTATTGACACACAAGCATATGGTGCTCGTCCGGCGCTTCGATGACGGGGTGGTTTATGAGACGGCGAATTAGCGGCCCGGAAATTGTACTTTCGACTTCTAAACACCATTTTATGGCACCGCGTAAAACCAAATCCGCAGACCAGGACGAATATACCAGCGGCCGCAGGGTCGACCGCATGGATTCGGGAGAAGATCCCACTACGGGAGATATCAAGGATTCCGAATCGCCCTTGAGCGAGGACGATTATATGGATGACGACGAGAACATCACGGGGGATGAGGAATTATATGAAAGCGTAGAGAACGAAGATCCCGCCGACGAAAAAGACGCGGTCGAAGAAGAAGATGATGAGCTTTCAGAGGATGACAAGGAAAACGGCTATCTGGACCCCGAGGACGAAAGTTAATAAGGCATTGGCGCCCTGCGCGCGCGCTAAAAAAAAGAGGCGCCAGGTTATGGCGCCTCTAAAGGTCTCGGTCCGGGGGCCCGGCGGCCCCCGCCCGCATCGCTGTAGTTAGCAGCCCGTCGGATGCTCCTTTGCAGCGCCAGGTTGACCGATCCTTGACCTGCCAGGGGCAGGTCCAAAGCTATGTGTGGCGTTAAAACGCGTCCAGGGCAACGGTGGGTTCGCCGTTTGAATTGAACGCGCCCAGCCCATATCCCATCCAGTTATACGCTTCAGGTTCCCAATAAAATACGCCGAGTCCACCCTTTACGGATTTGGTTTTGGCAATGATGTCCTCCAGAAAGGCTTCGCACGTCGCGGCGGAATCCTCCTCCATGCCTACCTCACTCACCATGATCTGGGATCCGTAGCGGCTGATCATATCCTGCATATTGGACAGGCATTGCGCGTCCAGCGATTGCCAATCGGAAACAGAAGGATACAGCGACATACCAATGACGTCCCAGTGGGCCCCGTTGGACTGGAGCCCGTCGAAGAGCCAACGGTAGGTCGCATTGTCATAACCGTTGGCCAGGTGTACGATCACTTTACAGTTAGGAAATACTGATTTGACTGCCGTATATCCCTGTTGAACCAGGGTGGCGAAATTGGCCATATTGGTGGAGGCCTCCCCATCGGGCCAAAGCATTCCGTTCGATACCTCGTTTCCCACCTGTACCCAGGCGGGCGTAACGCCATTTTGCTTCAGGGTGTCCAGTACCCCTACCGTATAATTATACAGGGCGCTTCCCAGGTCGGCAAAGTCAAGGCTGGCCCAGGCAGCAGGTGGAGTCTGGTGGCCGGGGTCCGCCCAGGTATCGCTGTAGTGGAAATCGACCATGACGCTCATCCCCGCATTTTGGGCGCGCAGCGCTTTGGCTAGCAGGTCGGTGGTATTGCACCATCCTGCCGTGGGATTCACCCATGCCCTCAAACGGATGGCATTGATCCCCAGGCTGCCCAGGAGTTTGAACAGGTCCGTGGCCTTCCCGGTGCTGTCGTAAAAGGCGTATCCCGAGGATTCCATCTGGGTCACCCAACTGACATCCGAACCGTTCGCAAATGTATAGCTACCTGTATCGGGAGGGGGTTTGTTTCCCGTGGTATCCTGGGTACTCTTTTGCGGACCGTTCCCTTTGGAGCATCCGAACAGGCAAACCCATATCAGTATCAACGCAATCGCTGCACGAATCATACTTGGGGAAGATACGGCCTTCTCTATTGGACGCTTTGCTCTCTCATTCATTTTTTTAGCCCTATTGAACGGGTTTCGATTGTATCATTATGGTTGCAGACGCGAGGCCATCCGAGGCCGCAGTCACAGTGATCTCACCGGCATCGGGAATTGACTGCAGGATGATCTGGCACTTGCCGTTGAAGAGGGATCGCTGCCAATCATTGGGTTTGCATTGCTCCGGTTCATGGCTGGATGGATCCCCGTTTCCCACGCCAATGAAGCGCCCCGGACCGTTGACGGTGAAGATGAGATGGTTTTGCGCATCGGGCACTTCGCGGCCTTGTGCATCTACAGTGTGTACATTTAACACGATAGCATCCCTACCATCCGCCGTCATGATCGTTGTATCCGGATCCAGGACAAGTCGGGTTGGCGCACCCGTGGTTTCGACTTTCGCGGTGAGACGGCGACCCTGTCTTATGGCTATGGCCTCCAGGCGGCCCGGTGCATAAGGAACGTTCCACTGGAGGTGACCATTGCGGGGCATGTCCTTTTCACCAAGAGATTTTCCATTAAGTTTTATTTCCACCTTGTCGGCGTTACTATTGACCCAAACGTCTATAGGTTGCCCCTCTTTTCCCTTCCAGTTCCAGTGAGGAGAAATGTGCAAGACGTCTTTATCCGTCCACCAGGACTGATAATAGTAATATATGTTTTTGGGAAAGCCGCAGTCGTCCATGATCCCGAAATGCGAATGGATCACCGGCCAAAAGAAGGGCGTAGGCTCACCCCTGTAGTCGAACCCCGTCCAAACGAAGCCCCCCATCCACCAGGGTTGGGGCACGGCCAGGGTCCACCACGTTTCCGCCCGGCTGGCCCACCAGGGGGCTGTCGAGTCTTCATCGGGGAGATAGCCTTTTACGGTATCTTTTTGATATTCTCCGCGGGTGGAAACGGTACTACCCATTTCGGTTCCGATGATGGGCTGACCCGGATGGTCCCGGTGATAATCCGCGATGGCAAATTGACGGTAATTGAACCCTCGAACGGGAATTACTTCGTTGACCCCTTTGAATACATTGGGCACATCGGCGGCATAGGTACAGGTCCGGGTGGGATCCAGCTCGCGCTGGAGGGCGATGAAGGTTTGGGCGATGCGCCTGCCCTCGGGCCGGGTTTGAATGAACCCTTCTTCATTCCCGATAGACCACAGGAAGACACAGGCCCGGCTGCGGTCCCTGCGGACCAGGCGCTCGAACTGGTCTATGTATTCGGGGCTGCTGTTGAGCTGGCGCTGCTCGTCGAGGACCAATAATCCAAGGCTATCACAGGCATCCATCAGCTCGGGGGACTGTGCATAATGGGAGGTCCGGTAGGCATTCACTCCCAACTCCTTCAATCTTTTGACCCGATAATATTGTATGGCATCGGGCAAGGCCATCCCCAGGCCCGCGTGGTCCGGATGGCAGCAAACGCCTTTGATTTCAAGGTGCCGGCCGTTTAGGAAAAGGCCTTGTTCGGGGTCGATTTTTATCGTTTTGATGCCGAAGCGTTGGGTGAGGCTGTCCACGATTTGACCGTTTACCCGGACAAGGGTTACGGCGCGGTATAGGTATGGGTGATCGGGGGACCAAAGTGTTGGATTATTTATGGGAAAGCGGAATGCTGCGGTGCCTCCCGCCTGGAGGTTTTGGTAGGCTGGAGGCGTTATTTGCGTGCCGTTTCTTTCGGTGAGGTACGTTTCTATGGTGCAGGTATCCTTGTTTCCGGCGACGGTGACATCCACGTGGACGTTTTTCAAGGAGTCATTATATATAAACAATCCGTCCTGCGCGATGTGCACGGGCGCGTAGGTATGCAGCCACGCATGGCGGTATATCCCCGCGCCTTCATAAAACCAACCTTCGTATTGGGTGGCATCCACGCGCACGACGACGACGTTGTCGCGATGGAAATCCAGGTAATCGGATATATCATAAGACACACCGAGATAACCGCTCATATTCCTACCCAGATACATCCCGTTGATCCAAATCTGCGCGTCCCGGAAAATGCCGTCGAACTGGAGCACGAAGGAATGGCCCGAATCCGTCGGATTCACCCGGAACTTCTTGCGGTACCAACCGATACTCGTTTCGGAGAAAAGGCCGCCCACGGGCTTGAAACCGTGGGATGCGACGTCGAAATTGTCCGATTGGACGAAAGGCAGCGCCACAGCCCAATCGTGGGGGAGCTGAATGGAGTCCCAGGACCGGTCGTCGAAGGCGGGGTCTATGGCGGTGCCCCGCGCCTTCCCGGCCTTGGAAAATATGGATACAATGCCATAATTAAAGTCTTTATGGGGATCTGAAGCGCTTCCGAAGTGAAAACGCCAGCCCTGGTCGAAGGGTACGGTGCGCGTTTGGGGGAGGCCGGTGGTGGCCAGCAGTATGCATAAGCAGTAGAGGGCTATGTGCCGCATTTCCTGGAATAGTTATGGCGGCAAAATAGGCTTTGTTCCTGCTGTTGTCCTAGCCGAGGCGTTCATTTTTATGGTCCTGGCGTCCATTTTTGGTAATTTTAAGGCGATGAGGCCGTTTTTTCTGATGCTGATGATGCTGAGCGGGGCAGCGATTGCCCAAACGCCGGATCTGCCCTTCCGTCGGATCGGATACGAACAAGGGCTGTCCAACAGTACCATCGAGTGCATTTTCCAGGATCACAGGGGATTCATCTGGCTGGGGACACGGGATGGGTTGGACCGCTACGATGGAAACGAAATTACCGTGTACCGTAATAATCCTTCCGATACAGGAAGTCTGAGTGATAATTTTATCCGCTGTATCATCGAGGATTCGAGCGGCGCCTTGTGGATCGGAACCTCCAATGGACTGAACCGGATGTCGGGGGGGCGGTTTACCCGGTACTACCACTTAGGCGCCGTTAGCAGTTTATGTTTCGACGGCGAGGGTCGCCTTTGGGTGGGAACCGATGGGGCGGGGCTGGAAGGTTTTTCGCCGCAAGGGTTTACGCGGTACGAAGGGCCGGGGGACCATGTAAATGCGCTCACCGCTGTCGGTGGTATTTTGTGGGTGGGGACCGAGCAAGGGTTGAGTCGCTTCGATCCTTCTTCCCGGCGTTTGTCTGCAGTCGGACATTTGCCGCCCGTTCAGGTTATCCGACCGGATGCATCGGGGGATCTGTGGATCGGAACGGAGGAAAATGGCGTATTCGTGTATCATCCGGGGGGCGCGGAGGGAGCGGGGGGCGCTTTTATAGCCTATCGTCATGCGGATCGGGATCCGTCCAGCCTGGCGGGCAACATGGTGAAAAGTATCCTGACCGAGCGGAAGGGCCGTACCTGGGTGGGTTGCATCAACGGCGGCCTGAACCTGTTCGAGCCTGCTAAAGGTACATTTGCGCATTACCAAAATGATCCCCTCGACCCCAGCAGTTTGTCCCAGCGCACCGTTTCCGCCCTGTTTGAAGACAACCAGGGTAACCTTTGGGTGGGTACTCACCGGGGGGGTCTGAACCTGTATATGCCGGGAGCTGTCAAGTTTGGGCGCTATCCCCAACCGGGCGCGGGGGGGCTGACCAACCGGGACGTCCGTGCCTTCTTCGAGGATGCGTCCGGGAAAATCTGGATCGGCACCGACGGGGGAGGCCTGAATATATGGGACCCGAAGACCAATCGCTGGAGTGCTTACCGCTACGATCCTTTCCGGCCGGGAAGCCTGGGATCGGATGCAGTGTTGGATATTATGCAGGACTCAAGGGGAGATCGGTGGATATCCACGTGGGAAGGCGGACTCAATCGCTGGAACCGAGCCACGGGGACTTTTACGCGTTATCTGCATGGGGGTGTTGGCAGCATTGGTTCCAATTATGTTCAGAAAACATTCGAGGACCGTCGTGGTCGCCTATGGGTGGCTACGTATTTCGGGGGGCTAGACTTACTGGATCCTGTGCGGGGTACGTTTCGACGGGTAGTATCGCTGGATTCGGGCGAAACATCTTTACGCGGCAACAATATCGTCTCCATTAATGAGGATAGCCAGGGGAATATCTGGGCCGGCACGGATGACGGGGGACTGAACCGCTGCGACCTGCGTACGGGACGCTTTACACACTATTTTACCAAGGAATGCAGGAATCCGGACATAAGGGTCATCTTCACCGATCACCGGGGGCGCTTGTGGATCGGGCAATCGGGGCTTTACCTGTATGATCCAGTCAAAGATACCTTTACCGTCTATACGGAGCGGGGCGGCCTTTCCCACGAATTCATCAAAGGGATTACGGAGGATGCCCTGGGCAATTTCTGGATAGCCACGGGAGGGGGCTTGATGTGCTTCAATCCCGAGACCTATGCCTGCACGCGCTATAACCGGGGAGATGGGCTCCAGGGACTGGAATTTGAAGCGGGGGCCTGCCTCGAAACGCATTCGGGGGAAATGTTGTTCGGCGGCACCGACGGTTTTAACATTTTTTATCCCCGCGATATTCAAAGGAATCCTTTCATACCTCCTGTATACATTACGGGTTTCCAAGTCTTCGGACACGGGGTGCCCTTGACGGATACCCTGCAACTTTCCTTTCGCCAGTCTACGTTTTCCTTTGCCTTCACGGCTTTGAACTATTCGGTTCCTGAAAACAACCAGTACGCCTATATGCTGGAGCCCTTCGACAAGGAATGGCACTACGTGGGCAATGAGCATAAAGCCAGTTATACCAATATCGATCCGGGGGTCTACACTTTCCGGGTCAAGGCATCCAACAACGACGGGGTATGGAACGACCAGGGCGCTTGGGTGCGCGTCGTGATCGCCCCTCCCTTCTGGAAGACGGGTTGGTTCGTGGCCCTGGTCGTTATCGCGGTCACGGGCGGGGCATATGGTTTTTACCGTTTCAAGCGGAACCTGGAGGTCGCGCGTCTGGAAGAACGGAAAAGGGACGAAATCCACCAGGTGCAGTTGCAATTCTTCACGAATATCTCCCACGAGCTGCGGACGCCCCTCACCCTCATCCTGGGCCAACTGGAGAAGTTGTTCAAGACCGACGCCTCCCCTGCCCTGAAATCCATTTACCGGAATGCGGGACGCCTCATGAGCCTGATCAACGAATTGATGGATTTCCGAAAGCTGGAAACGGGTGCTTTAACCCTGCACGTCATGCCGGGACACCTTTCCCTTTTCCTGGAAGAGATCGCGGGAGAATTCGAGGACTGGGCTTCGGAAAAACACATTCGGTTCGGGATGCTTTCCGATATCCCCTCGGGACCCGTTTGGTTCGACCGCCAGGTGTTGGAAAAGATCGTGCTGAACCTCCTGCACAATGCTTTCAAATACACTGAATCCGGCGGAACGATCACCCTTACGGCGTCCCTTACGGCATTCATGCCTGGCCATTCCAATGAGCTCAAGGTTCCGCATGAATACCGGGCGGGGGGGTACGTCCACATACGGGTAGCCGACACCGGTATCGGTATTTCAAAGGAATCCATTTCCCACCTCTTCGAGCGCTATTACCGCATTTCGGAATCCCACCTGGGGAGCGGCGTGGGATTGGCTTTTGTTCGCAACCTGACCCAACTGCACAAGGGAGATATTACCGTGTACAGCCAGCGTAACGAGGGGACCGAAATCATCGTCAGCATACCCTATGCAGAGGCGGACTATGCTCCGGGGGAACGTTGGGTTGCGGGGAGTTCCCCGGGGCGTGTGCAGTTGGAAAGCATCCGGACGCCCGAAGGGCCCTTGTCTGTGGCGCCGGCCGGTGGGGTGGCTGCTTCCGAGGCGCCTTTACTTTTGATCGTCGAGGACAACGACGAACTTCGCGCTTTCCTGGCGGACACCTTCCGCCCCGTGTATCGCGTGGCCGAGGCAGTGGATGGGGAAAAAGGATGGGAATCGGTGCGGGATGCGGGGCCTGACCTGATCATCAGCGACGTGATGATGCCGGGGATGAGCGGGGTCGAACTCTGCCGCCTCGTGAAGCAGGACCTGGGTACCAGCCACATCCCTTTCCTGATGTTGACAGCCAAGGATGCCGGGGCCGCCCGCCTCGAAGGGGTGGAATCGGGCGCAGACTATTATTTCACCAAGCCCGTGAGCATGGACCTGCTCCTGGCCACGATCCACAATATCTTCGAACGCCAGCAAAAGCTGAAGGCTCATTTCCAGGAAAATTACCAGGTGGAGGCGCGGGAACTGGTGCATTCGCGTAAGGACAAAACCTTCATGGATGCGCTGCTGGCGACCATCGACGCGCAAATCGTCAACCCCGACCTGGATGTGGACTTCCTTTGCGGGCAATTGGGGATGAGCCGTACCAAGCTGTATCAAAAGATCAAGCAAATCACGGGGCAATCCATCGGAGAATTCGTGCGGACCATCCGTTTGAAAAAGGCGGTGCATATTTTATTGCATGAGGACGTACCTTTCACGGATGTTATGTATCGGATAGGGATCCAATCTCAATCTTATTTTACGAAGGCGTTCAAGAAAGAGTTCGGCAAGACGCCGACGCAGTTCCTGCAGGATGCGAAGCGGCCCGGGAAGTCCTAGTGGTGCGGCGTGGCGTTAGAGCTGCCCCTTTAAGACGGCCCAGACGTTTTCAGCGACGATCTTTTCTCCGGCTTCGTTGGGGTGGATTCCATCCCCCTGGTTCAGGGAGGGCTCCCCTCCCACTCCTTTCAGCAGAAACGGCACCAGCGCAGTATTGTTTTTTTGCGCAAGGGCCGGATACATGGCTTTGAAGGCATCAGTGTACGTTTTCCCCAGGTTAGGCGGGACCTGCATGCCGAGCAGGACGAGTTTGACCGCGGGGTATTTTGTTTTCACTTTATCGATGATCGCCTGCAGATTTTTCTGCGTGTTTACCACGGGGATTCCTCTGAGTCCGTCGTTGGCTCCCAATTCCAATACGAAGACATCCACGTGCTGGCGGAGCACCCAATCGATACGCGAAAGGCCACCGCTTGACGTTTCCCCGCTGTTGCCCGCGTTCACGGTTTTATAATCGAGGTGCAGGGAATTGATTTTATCCTGTATCAGGGATGGAAAGGATTGGCTGACCTGCGGCAGGCCGTAGCCCGCGGTGAGGCTGTCGCCAAAGAAAACTATGGTCTTGGACGGCGCGGGGCTTGCGGCGCATAGCGCTATTATGAATATCAGCTTTTTCATACTTCCGTTCTTAAGACTTCCAGTGTCGACCGGTTCAGGAGCCCCCTGGAGTTGAGGAGCCCCACGGTCATGGTCAAAAAGGATACCAGAACCAGCAACAGGAAGGGAGGTCCATAACTAACGGCAAAGGGCAGTTTAAACAAGTAATGTGCGATCAGCCAGGCCGCCCCGCCTGAAATGATCAGGCCCGTCAGCGCAGAAAGGAGGCCCAGGAAAAAATATTCCAGGGCATTGATGCGGAAGACCTGGCGGCGCGTGGCGCCCAGGGTGCGCAGCAGGACGCTTTCCTGGATGCGCTGGTACTTGCTGTTGCGCACCGAGGCGATCAGGACGATCAGCCCCGTGGCGATGCTGAAGGCCGCCATGAAATGAATCACGTAGTTGATCTTGTCGATCAGTTCATCCAATACGGAAAGAATGAGGCTCAGGTCGATGATGGAAACGGTGGGAAAATTTTTTACAACGGCCTGTTGGTAGCTGACTGAGGTTTTTATATCGGGCGTACGGGTCAGCAAGACGTGGAACTGTGGCGCCTCCTCCAGGACACCCGCGGGGAACACTACCCGGAAATTCGTTTGCAAGCGGTTCCATTCGACTTTCCGGAAGCTGGCGATGACCGCCTTGAGCTCCATTCCCTGAACGTTGAAGCTGAGGGAATCGCCGATGTGGAGGCCAAGGTGCCTTGCGTATCCGTCTTCAAATGATACCGGGATGGCGCCCGTCGAAGGAGCCTCGCCAATCCATTTGCCTTCGGTGATTTGTTCCGTACCGGTCAGTTTATTGCGGTACGTTATCCTCAATTCCTCATTCAGGGCCCTGTTCCGGCGCCAGTCCTCGATAGAGTCGTTGAATGGGAGTTCAGAAATGCGCAAGCTGACGATGGGTACCGTATCTACGATGGGCAAACCCCGGCTGAGCGTCAGCGAATCCAGGGGCTTTTGCTGGTTGGCCTGAATATCGAAAAGGACCATATTCGCCTGGGACTTGCTGCCTGACAAAACAAGCTGGTGGACGATGATGGATTGAATAAAGAAGAGGATGCACAGCAGGGCGGTGCTGAGGCCTATGGCAACGACCAGGACGACGGTTTGGTTGTTGGGACGGTAGAGGTTGGCGAATCCCTGGCGGACCGGAAAACTCCAGCTGGCGCGCATGAGGACGCGCAGCGCGGCCATAAGGATCCTGGCAGTCAGGACGAGCAATCCGTATGCGGCGATCAGGCCGGCTGTAAAGGACAGGGTCGCATCGATTTTTCCCAGTTGCAGATAAGTAAAGATGCCGATGAACAAGATGATGGCTATGAGGACGGGCCAGCGCCAGGGGTCATTCGTTCGGGGGCTTTGTTCATAAGAGGAACGCAGCGTATACAAGGGGGTGATGCGACGGATCGACAGCAGGGGCAGGAGCCCGAAGAGCAAGGCGATGATAAGGCCAAGGGCAAGTCCCTGGGTTATGGCAGTTATCGAGGGCCGGGGAGTAACCTTAACGGGCAGTAAATCCGCGAATACCCTAGGCAGAAACTGCTGCACGCCCACGCCCAGGATGCAGCCAATGCTCGCGCCTATGAACCCTATGGCCAGGATTTGGACCAGGTAAATCCAAAAGGCTTTCGTGGTGCTCACGCCCAGGCAGCGCATGATGGCAATGGAGGGCGTTTTTTCGCGGATATATATCTGAATGGCGCTCGCCACCCCGATGCAACCCAGGAGCAAGGCCACGAAACCGATCAGGGACATGAACTTACCCATATCGGTGAACAGGCGGCCCAGACTATCCTTGCGCATGGCAACGGTCTCATAGTGCAGGTCCTTGCTGTCCAACTCGGAATCATAGGGGGTGATGAGCGCATCGACATCGGTTCCGCGCCTGAATTGATAGAAATTGATATACATTACCTGGCTGCCCTTTTGGACAAGGCCCGTTTTATCGAGGGTTTCCAGGGGAATATAAACTACGGGCACCACGCTACTGGCTGCCTGGGACCGGCCCGGTGGATTGTCGATGCTTCCGGCAATGCGGTAGAGCATCTTTCCGACCTGTACCGAATCCCCGACGCGAACGTTGAATTGGAGCATGAGTGCTTTTTCCACCAGGGCGGCGCCCTCTTTTTGAAAGACTCTTCCGGCTTTGGCGGGTTCCGTTTCCAGGTTGCCGTAGTAGGGATAGGCACCCTTCAAGGCCATGACCTGGACGAGCCGTGTGTTGCCCGTCCTGGGAAAAAGAACCATGGAACCCAAGTTTTCCTCCTCCGACCTTTGAGGTTTCAGGGAGTCCATGAAGTCCAGGAAGTCCAGCGGCGGGATGCGATGGTGGGTGTATATAGAAAGGTCGGCGCCCGTCAGGGTCGCGGCCTGGTCATCGACGGTGCGGTTGAGATCGCCCTGGAAAGAATAGATGGCAACCAGGGCTGCAATGCCCGCACTGATCGACCCCATAAAGAGGAACAAGCGGGATCGGTTTCGTCGGCTGTCCCTGCGTGCCATGGTGAATATCCAGCCCCACCTCATACCAGCATCCCCCCTTTGATCCGGATGACTCTTTGGGTTTGGGCGGCCAGGTCGTTTTGGGCGGTGGCCAGGGCGTTGGGGTCGAAG
>CAZJDB010000150.1:0-17431 GCA_964544695.1 uncultured Chitinophagaceae bacterium | reverse complement strand
GGAACCGTTGATTAACAGTATTTTCCAAGGTGCCATCGAGGTAATTAGGGCTTAAGATGCTTTCGGCGCTTGTCAGATCCATAATGATTTGTTGCCAGACCTGTGCCTGGGGGGTCCGGGTGATTACGGCATTCAATTTATAATCCGTTGTCAATACCAGTGGCACATCCCCATATAAATTGACTAAATAGAAATAAATAAAAGCACGCATAAATAGTGCTTCCCCCAAGGCCTGCTGCTTGACGGCTGGGGTTAATCCGCTGGTGGCGTTCAATCCCTCTATAGCCGCATTGGCTACATATGCCATTTGATACAAGATGGACCAAAAATCAGGATTAATATTAGCAGAGGCCAAAGTATTAGTATAAAATTGCGTGTAAGAAAGATCGTTCTCCCCCGAAAATAGGGTCAATTCATCTGCGGACATGCCTGCATAAAACGATATGGAAAGCAGGCTTATGGCTGAACCAAGGTTATTATAGTTGACCATATTGGTGTACATCCCGGTGAGCACAGCCGCGGCAGTAGCATCATTGTCATACACATTGTCACCATTGATGCTGGTTACCGGGGCTGACACGTCCACCAGTTTCTTACAACTGGCATTACCAAAAAGGAATACCATATATATTATCCCCGTAATGACTAAGTATTTGTTAGATTTCATTGTTTTTCATTTTCAGTTACAAGGAGCATTGAAAACCAAACGTAATCACTCTGAGCGGTGGTAAACTGGTCGAACTCCTACTCTCCGGATCAAGCCCTTCATATTTCGTAATTGTGAGCAGATTTTGTCCTTGAAGGAATACTTTGGCATTCCTTATTCCCGCCTTCCTCATCCAAACATTGGGGAATTGCCAGGAAAGGACCACGTTCCTTAAGCGGAAAAAGGTGGCATCAGAATAAGCGGCATCACTGATTGTAGCATCAAAATAGGCTGGATAAAATAAACTCCCGGTAGAATTGTATTTCTCAAAAAAGGCATGATCTCCCGCATTTTTCCAGCGATTTAATGTCCAAGTAGGTTCATTGGTTCCTTCGTATCCGGGAAGAGAAGTTCCAAATAAATAGTTTGAAGCGGTTTGCTTCGTGAAACTAAAAAGGAAACTGAGGGAAAAATGTTGATACTGAAGGTCATTCTGCAATCCCCCGTACATTTTTGGATCGAGGCTAATGATGGTGTTGTTATCCGTGCCATAGGTCGGGTTATAATTCGCCGAACCCTTGCTGTCTTCAAATTGATAGATGCCGGTGGTATCATTCACCCCCAATAAATGGAATGCTTTCAGGATATTGATAGGCTTGTTCACCACCAACCTGCTTGCATAGCTGGAGGTACTTAAGGTGGGGAAGGAAACAAGCTTGTTACCCGGAATCGTCAGGTTTAAGAAAGTCGTCCAACTAAAATTCCGGTTTTTCACATTGACGGTATGTACGGATATCTGCCACCCGGAATTTTGAACGGTGGCCGGGAAATTTTCTGAAATCCCGCCAAATCCTGTAGTGGCAGGTAGACTATAGCTTAACAGCTCATTAGAGGTCCTGTTCCGGAAATAGGCCGTATTCACCAAAACCCTATCCTTTATGGCGCCCAGGTCCATACCCAGTTCCATTTTTCTGGTTTCTTCCCATTGCAAGTTCGGATTGGAAAGCCCTGTCGGCTGGAGACCTACGACGCCTTGGTAAGGAACAGATGCATTAATGGTACTGCTATACGTGGTTAAATATTGATAGTCCCCAATTTGATCGTTGCCGGTAGTGCCATAGCTGGCCCTAAATTTCCCAAAACTGATCAAGGACTGGCGCTTGATAAGCCTGGTGTCGCTGAATATCCATCCGGCTCCAATAGCCCCAAAATCATGGAATTGGTTACTGGAACCGAAACGACTGCTCCCATCAAGGCGCCCTGTCAGATTCAATAGGTAGCGGTTTCCCCAATTGTAGCCTATGCGTCCAAATAATGCGTTGTATTTATAAGTGGCAACTGTAGTTGTCCCCGCGGTGACGGTGGCTGCAGCTTGCATATCCGGAATAACGGCGTCGCTAGTGAATCCCGTTGCGGACAACTGCTGGCCGTTACTGTTATTTTGTTCTATGGTGCTTCCGATGAGGGCATCCAAGGTACCTTTAGCAATGGTTGATTTATAGGTAACCTGGGGTTCTATAATCCAGGAATTAATATTATTGAAGGTGTAAAAACCCACCCGCTGAGAAAAGGGGCGGTTTTGTGGCGCCTGGGCCGTCAAAGGTAGTACCACGAGCTCGTTGGATTGTAAATTGGTATACCCAAAGGTGCTTTTAATCACGAGACCCGGAAGGAGCTGATAGCTGAGAAGGGTATTGGCGATAAAGTTATTGGTTTTATTGGTATAGGTCTGGAATAAGTAAGCGATAGGGTTGCCCCCCCCGGGCCAGGTGGAAGCTCCTGTTGCATCAGGCGCCCAATTCAGCGTTCCATCTTTATTGTATAAGGGAGGGGCATCTGGAGGCATAATCACGGCCGTTCCTGTTAAGTCAGTACTAGGCAATTGATTATCATCCAACATGAAACTCCCTGTCAATTGGATCCGAAATTTCCTGTTTTCTGAAAGGTTGTTCAGGTTGAAATGCACAGACCCTTTTTGGTCTGAAAAATCACCGGGAAAAACTGTGGTTTCCCGATGATAGGTGGCTCCTACCAGAAACTGGGTATTGGTATTCCCCCCAGAAACGGAGCTATTGATATTAGTATAATGGGCTGTTCCCCCCATGAGTGTCTTCAGCCAATCTGTATTCCGTGTGGTATCCCAAAGCAGCAGGTCGTAGTCGCCATTGGCAAGGCTGGGAGCTATGCCATCATTATTCAAACCTTCGTGTCGCATTTCCAGATATTGGGAAGTATTCATTAAGTCCAATTTACGTTCATCCTGGCCTATTCCTTGCTGCACGTCTATATTGACCATCGTTTTACCTGGGGAGCCTTTTTTTGTAGTGATTAAAATGGCCCCATTGGCTGCCCTGGATCCATAGATGGCTGTGGCGTCTGCATCTTTTAGTATCGAAATGCTTTCAATATCATCTGGGTTGATAAAACTTAAGGGGCTTCCTCCCCCAGCATTACCTGCGTTAATACCGCTTGGGCCTAGCATGCCTGCAAAATTGGGCAGCAATTCCGAAGTATAGGGTACACCATCCACCACATAAAAGGGATCGTTTCCATTAGAAATGCTATTTTGCCCCTGAATCTGTGCAATGACCCCGCTACCTGGTAAACCGGTATTTTGTGTAATGAAGAGGCCAGGAACCATACCTTCCAAAGCCAATAAAGGATTATTTATGGGCTGTTTCGAAATATCCGCGCTAGTCACTGTGCTAACATCTCCCGTACTGAATCGTTGGGAAGTATTCCCATAGGCAATCACCTGAACCTGATCCAAAACCCCCATAGCCAAAGCCAATATTATTTGCAAAGAATTATTCCCCTTAACTGAAATCTCCTTAGCTAGATATCCAGAATAAGAAACCCGTAACACTGCATCCGCAGGCACATTTTCCAAGGTAAATCCTCCTTTCTTATCAGTTACCGTCCCCTTTTTACTACCTATCACCATCACACTCGCCCCCTCCAAGGGCTCTCCCGTCTCTGACTGGATCACCCCCTTCACCGTCACAACATTCGACCCCGTCGGTTGCGGCTGAGCCTCCACCCCCTCCCCCATCAAAACACTCCTTCCCTCCTTCTCCGCCACAATCACCTCCTTAACCTCCCCATCCACCTTATAAGACAACTTCGGCTGCTCCCGAAAGCATTTTTCCAGCACTTCAGAAAGGGACATATTCCGCACCTGCAAAGTCACCGGCACCGCCTTATCCAATTGATTAGACGTATAAATAAAATGATACCCCGTCTGCTCTGTTATGGAGGAAAATACGGAACGCAACGAAACATTGGACACATCCAACGTCACCGTCTGCCCATCCGCCGAATTCGGTCGGGCGCCCACCTGAAAACTAGTGACCAAAACCAGCAGTACCGAGAGTTTCATAAAAGCCAATAGTTTTACGAGTCGCCAAACCCCGAGAGGGGGTTGCGCCTTAAGCAAGAATTCCATAAATTCGCAGAGTTTGGGTTGCTGAAATGTTGTTATTAGTTCCTCAAAAAAACAATAAGGCATTTTCAGAAGCGCCCCAAATCCGCAAGAAGTGTCGCAACCACTTCTTGCTTTTTTTTGGCAACCCGGTTAGTGGCTATTACATCCAAAATAATAGGTATAACATGGCCCGCCTGTAGAACAAATAGTCTAGGGGTTGTAGACACATCCCCTATTTTGGGCTTAACCCCTGCTGCAAAAAGCAGACAGGATCATTCTATCAGACACGAGAAAATCTACCTCTTTATCTGTGATTAACGGCTGACTTTGTTGTTTACCTTTTCACAACTATGGTCTTCCCCTCTATATCGAACGTCACTTCTTTTGTCTCTGATAGTAGATGCAGCACCTTACTTACGGGAAGATCGCGTGAAATGTATGCTGAAAACAAAATTCCTGCTGGAAAATCCGAGCCCTCAAATCGAACGTCTACATCATACCAACGACTGAGAGAACGCATAATCACGGACAGCGGCTCGTTGTTAAAATCAAATACCGAATTCTTCCAGGCCACCGCTGCTTCCATATCCGCTGAAGGCAAAACCTCAAAAAAAGAGGTCAATCGAACCTGCTCCCCGGGATGCAAAACAAGCGAAGATGCAGATGACGACACCTTAACCGATCCGCTGAGCAACGAAGTGGCCACCGCCGGCTCATCTTCATACGCCATGATATTAAAGCGCGTACCCAGCACCGTTACCGATTCCTTGGAAGTATGTACGATGAATGGATGCCCTGGCAAAGGCGCAATTTCAAAGTACCCCTCCCCCGTCAAAGTCACCTCTCGCGAAACGCCAACGCCAAAAAACGAAGTCGGATACCGCAAAGAGCTGGAAGAATTCAACCAAACCGCAGACCCATCGGGCAGCAATACTTTATAAGTATCCCCCCGCCGTGTGGACAACGTATTGTAAAGAACTTCAGTAATAGGTGTTGAAGAAGGCGTATAAGCCAAAGATCCGGAAGCATCGCGCCGTACTACTGTTCCGCCCTGCGTAGCCAAAGTAGTTCCTGCATGGGTAGAATCGAGTACGATCGCCTGGCCGTTCGAGAGGGTAAGCAACGCATGGTATCCTCCGGGAGCAACATCATGCGCAACAACCGGGGCAACCACGGCACGCGAACTGTACCGGGTGTATCCCCAAAATCCAAAACCAATCAGAATACAAGCCGCCGCAGCATAATACCTCCAGGCAAACCGTGAAGCACGACGTTCACTAATCCGCGTCAGCAATTCATCGTATGCATTATGGAAATCTTCCCCGGAACGCTTGTAATCCTCAAGATGCGCTTTCAACTGTTGTGGATCGGAAAGCTCCCGAAATACTTCCCCCGAAATTTCTCCCGAAGGAACCGCATCAGGATCCATGGGTTCCCCCGAATTCCATTGCTTGGCAAGTAGCTCTCCAATCCTTTTCCCGATTTGTTCGGGGTCTGTAATATCTTGATTTTCACCTTCCATCAGAGCCAGTTTTCATAATCTCCGTAAAAAGACGTACGTAATTATAACGCATGGTTGGCGACGGCGTTGTATGTTTTACAATTTTTGGGTTAACTAAATAATGTTCCTACAACAAAAACTGAAATAGTTCTACAAGAGCATAGAATCATTATTAACAACGTTGGAATGACCCCCCACTTACTAACGATAATTTGCCGCAGCGACTGTATCGCCTTCAACTTATACCCCCTCACCGAGCTTTCGGTAATCTCCATCTCCCGCGCCAGCAACACCGAAGACTTGCCCTCCATCGCCCCTATGATCACTTTCTTATACTGCTCAGGCAATCTATCGATGGCCCCAAAAACGGTGGCTACCGCGGCTGTACGTATGGCGATGCTTTCCGCCAGCACCACCATCTCTTCCTGGGAAGGCACCGGCTGATCTTCAATAATCCGAAAGTCATTCAAAAAATGAGAAGCGGTCTTATTGCGGCGCAGATAGGAAATCGCCGCGTTGCGTGCATTGATGTATAAATAGCTCCGGATGCTTTTTTCGTCCGGAAAGTGTTGTTTAGCCCTTTGTTCCCAAATCCTATGGAAAGCGCCAATGGTGATATCCTTGGCTTCGTCCGGAGGGACTCCAAACTGTTTGGTATAGTAAACCAACTGTCCGAAATAACGTTCGAACAGCTCTTTCAGATGCCTTTCCGTTATCGGGATGTGGCCTTCCCCGTCTTCACTAATTTCCTTAAGCATACCTTTAAATCGATAGGATGGCGGTCTAATTCAGTTTCTAAGAGTTTTTCTTACGTATAAAGACGTAGATTTCTCAGGACTAATTTAATAATTAATTAATCATTTGGGCGTGGGGTTGGAAAATTTTTGTAAATCTCCTTAACGACGTGGGGTTTAGTAAATGTGGAGAACGTTGTACGCCAATAGGTATTATATTTTTATTTCCCGTGCCCAGCCTTAGTTATAACGTCAAAAAGGCCCGGGAGCATCAAAACCGGAAGGCCAATCCAAGGCCCAGGTCCACGCTGTTCATCTCTTGGGTGTAGTCGTAACCGTACGTGAGCGCTTGTGTAAGTCCTTTGGAATTAGCGAGCGTATATACCCCGGGTACATTAAGCCCCTGGGTATTGGCTGCGAAATAAGATATAGTATTCATTTTGGCCCGCAGGTACCAAAAATCCAGGTAGGCCAGGAAGAAGAAGTGATGCGTGAGGGGATAACGGGCTCCGAACTTGAATAATCCCGTGGGGGCAACGGAGGTAACCTTTTTAGAATTGCCCACCAGGTAATCCTGGCTCCCGGGATAGGCCACCGAGTTGCGGAGGCCGGTAAAACTGGAGGAAGGCAGGATGGCTTCTGCAACACCGGCTTCAACCGATTCGAATACCATCCACTTGCCGCCGGGGCTCCATTGGTGAGATATTCCGGCGAATACGGCGCCGGTGACCCAGGACCTTTTACTGACGGACATATTGTATCCCGTGTCCAGCCGCTCGATGCGCGCGAGACTGGCGTTCCCATTGATGGGGTTGAGGCGGACCCTGCCCGTGGCGATGAACCCAAAGGCGCTGTGTCCAAAGCGCAGATCATAACTAAGATCAACCAACCCGCCCAAATAGGCCAGCCCGTCAGTCGTAGTAAGGCCGTCCTGGCCGCCAAAGGCGCCCACGGGAATGGATGGCCCTATGGTCAGTCGAAGGGATTGACGCTCCTGGGCGCTGGTAACAAAAAACGACAACAGGAAGAAAAGAATACAGCAAATCGATTTCATATGCCAATGTACGCCCAAACTTTCAATTAACCTTTGTCTGCATGTTCGCATCTATGGCCAACTATCTATTAAGTTTGACAGTCATGGGGCCGTCTTTTTTATTGCTAAGCCTCCGTCTTCGCACGCGGCTTCGTTGGGCCGAGGTATGGAACGTACTTTGAAAATTCTTCTTTTTCTTACCTTTAGCAGAATTTTTAACAACCGAAACGATCTGCTATGGCCTACAGAAATAAGTGTTTTACGTCTTTTGATGGTGATAATGACATCCACTATTACAGGCTATTAACAGCCTGGCACGCTAATGATAACTTTGACTTTTCCTTTTATGACGCTCATATTCTAACGCAAGCTCGGGATAGTAGCAGCGAAGAAACTATTAAACGGAGCTTGAAGGAAAGGTTGAACAATTCAAAGGTATTTCTTCTTTTGATTGGAAAGCACACCAAGAATCTATTCAAGTATGTCCGCTGGGAGATCGAGACCGCGATGAGTATGGGTATTCCAATTGTTGCTGTCAACCTAAATGGTAAGCGAGAGATGGATATTGACTTCTGCCCTCCCATTTTGAAAACTGAGCTTGCCCTCCATATTCCGTTCGGCCAGAAAATTATTGATCACGCGCTATCCAATTGGCCAGAAAAGCATTCGAAATTATCAGCTGAGAATGAAAAGGGTCCATTTCGTTATTGGGATAATTTTTACACAAAACTGGGTCTATAAAATGGAGTACTTTCTTCAGTCCATCAGAACTGTATCCTATTGGAAATATGCACTTTGGTCGGCAGATTCAGTCAAAACCTTCTTTGCAGTAATTGGCGGAGGCTGGGCAATCATTGGCCTGTTAGAGTTTCTTCATATTTATGAAAGGCAGCAGTTCCCTAAATCGACGATATGGATTCTGGTTGTAATAGCCATATTTTGCGTTCTAATCACAAGAAGGCCTGCTAGCCGGATATTTTATAAAGTCCCAGGAAGGGATTTAAAAATCGAGGTGAGGGTCGCGAGCCTCTTCGGCACGCGTGGGCAGAAGGTGATTAGCACAAACACTACTTTCGATACCGATATCGCTGGCGGCATTATATCTGCACAAAGTGTTCAGGGACAATTTACAAATCATTATTACGGTCAAAACATTGAAAAGCTGAATGAGGAGATAGAACACGGCCTGGGCGGGAGGCCGTATGTTACCGTGGAAAAAGAAAGGGGTAAGCATCGACAATATCCCATTGGAACGACAGTGAAACTAAAGGTTGGAACTGATCAATTTTATTGGGTGGCTATGGCCGACATGAACTACTATAATACGGCTGAGACGTCTCTTGATAAGGTTTTGGCGGCTTTGGACGGGTTGTGGAACTATATTGCAACGCAGGGGGAGATGGATGATGTCGTGTTGCCACTCATTGGTACGGGCCGTGGTCGACTGGATGTCGGAAGGATGAGAATGATTGCGCATATCGCGCAGTCCTTTGTTAAAGCGTCGACTGGACGGATTTTCACGAATAAGTTAGTAATTGTCATTCGAACAAAGGATGTAGAGAATTTTGGAATTAATTTATTCGCGGTAAGGGACTTGCTTAGTCATTATTTAGGGTGACAACCCTACCCAAATAAAAGGAATGAGGGCATTAGTACCTCCTTCCTATTTTAGTTTGATATCAATGTTATGTGTCAAGTGCTGGAGGTGAGATTACGAGTAGCTAGCAGTAACAAGGCAAAAAGGGGAAACCTATGGAAGTTCATTCTTCTTGAACTCGAGGGTGGAAAAGCTGGTATTGGTCATCCCATCCGACGTCTTCCGTGATTCGAAGCGTACGTCGTAAAGGTCATATTCCGCGGTGTCCTTCAATTGGCTTTTTGCGTAGGTCGCCAGGGTCTTCCCCAGTGCCCGTAGGGCCTGGTCCTCGGAAGGCACGTTTTTACCGTTGGTCACGGTGATCTGCATGACGCGGGTGACGGTCCCGTTCACGGATTTCTTGATCCCATAGAAATTGAAATTTTCGGCGGAGATCAGGCTGTCCATGTGCGATCCGATGGTATCGGTACCGACCCGGAAGTCGGGTGTGAGGGGCATGGACGTGGTAAAGGTGCACGCAACCATAAACAAAAGGAGGCAAGGCGTAAGGAATCTCATACCCCCAATATACGATATTTGTAAAATGAACCTTCCCTTCGCCCTCGCGGCCACCACCCTCTTTGCCGGAACCCTCGACGCCATTGGTGCGTCGGTGCATTTCTCATGGTCGACAAAAAGGGACCCCGCCAACCTATGGAAGTTCGTAGCAAGCGGGGTCTTCGGATCCAGGGCTCTGGAGGGAGGAAAGGCAATGGCCGCCTATGGATTATTATTCCATTACGCCATTGCCTTTGCCTGTACAGCCATGTACTTTTTGCTCTATAACGTGCTTCCGGTCATCCGGTCCTGGCCGCACGCTTCGGGAGTCGCCTATGCCTTCATCGTCTGGGCGTTCATGACCAAAATAGTCCTCCCCTTGAGCAAAGCGCCCAAACGGGTACGCTCACCCAGGGACGTGGCCATCAGCATAGGAATCCTCATCGTGTGTATCGGCCTACCCATTTCAGCGCTGACGCACTATTTCTACACCCACTAGCGGACGTCCACGTTGAAGTCCACTCCCGGCGGATAAGGTTGATGACGATGGTCGTACCAGCCCCGCGTGTGGTGGTGGTAATGGCGGTAGTAGTGCCCTTCCACGCAGCCGGATCCCAAAATAGAGCAGACGGCCAGTAATAGGACCATGCCTAAGATTGTTTTACGCATAACGATAGCTTTATAAGTATTACTGAGAACACCGTGCCAAGATAGGTCAAAATTCAAAAAATGGGGTTAAAAGACGGTGCACAGGACGATCAACTATCCGTATTTTACCTGGCTAACACCTCTGCATATGAAACCACACATCTTCCTTATCGCCCTTCTTGCTTTTAGTTGCCTTAAGCAACCTACCATAAAAGAAAACAACAAATTCTGCCCCATTGAGTCCTTGAATATCGATGACTCCCTAACAATTATGACCGTCATATACAATGACGCGGGTAACCCCGTAGAATTGTCGAACTCCAATACCAGTGGCCTGAATCCTTATAATTTTTATTTCCGATACGACAAGCAAAACCGATTGTCGGACTATTTCTTTACGCTGGCAGGGGGTGAAATCGGGGCATTTGAATGGGATCACTACACCTATCCCAGGCCGGGAATCGTGGTAGATTCGAACTTTGAACTTGCAGGAACGTCGACCGGGCCGGCGCCTGATACTTCAGTGTTTAGAGAAATAATCCATACCTATCAGTTGGATGCCTTCGGCAGAATCATCAACACTTACGCAGGAACGGGCGTGAACGGTCAATTGATCGGCTCCGTGCAGTATGATGACCGGGGAGACCTGATCCGCCCCGGGGTGACCTATGACGACAACATCAACCCATACCAGACGAACCCGGTGTGGATGTTCATCAACCAGGATTATAGCTTGCACAATCCTTCCCTTTCCGCGTTCGGTGGCACTGAGATAGTGGCCGCAACCAATCCCCAGGGTCTGCCTACCATTCTTAAGATTCCGCAATTCCAATCCCAGGGAAATTCGTTTTTAGTGTTAATAGATTACAATACCCTGGACATCGCATACGCCTGCGACGGCACTATTCCACAAACGCCGGCAAATTCTTCCCGATAATCGCGTTCCACCCCATCTCGAAATTTTCCCGCGCAAAGTCGCGGTTGGGTGTATCGGGGAAGGTCTCCAGTCCCGTGTGGGTTAATTTGACGCGCGTGGCGTCCCCCTCATCGAACAGCTCGATGGTGACGAGGCTGTCCCCGGGGTAGCCCTGGTACCGCCAGGAATAGGACAGGCGCTGCAGGGGAACGACCTCGGTGACGCGGCAAAGATGGTGATAGACCATGTCCTTGTTCCGCCCCTCGAAGGTGAATTCGAAGCCGACCTCGGGCTTGAAAGCGGAGACGTCGAAGTACCACTTGCGCATTTGCGCTTCGTCGGTCAAGGCTGCCCAGACCTTCGCGGCGGGGGCCTTGATGACCTTTTCTACGATTATAGGGTTTGCCATAGGGCAAATATATGTGTAACGATTCAGTTACGCAAATAATTTACAACCCAAAGTTGTATTTTCAGGGGGCCATGAAGGACAAGGACTACATATGGCGGCTAATCGCGCGTAAACTGGCCGGGGAAGCTTCCCCGGAAGAGCTTAGCGAATTGGAGGCGCTATTGGGGAAGGATCCGGACAAAATGTTCACCCTTCATGTCCTGGATTCCTTTATGAAGTCCGGAGAGACGGCACCCACCCGGTCGGTGGAGGACGCCGCCGACCACCTTATGGAAAGGCTCCATCAACCTGTCCCCCAGGCCTGGGCTGCCCGGAAGGTTCACAAAGGGCGCCTGCTCAAAACGGACTTGCTTAAGAACCAACTCAAGACAACCTACCGGAATATCCTGCGCAGCAAGACCTTTTCCTTCATCAATATTTTCGGCCTTTCGCTGGGCATGGCCAGCGCCATCCTCCTGTTGCTGGTAATCCAAAACTGGTTGACCTTCGACCGCTTCCACCATAACGAGGACCGGATTTACGAGGTGTACAACCGCTCCGTGATCAATGGGGACATCGCGGTCTGGAGCGGCACCCCCATCCCCCTGGGGCCCGTCCTGAAATCGGATTACCGGGAAGTGGAGGCGGTGGCGCGGACGGCCTGGATCGGTTCCCTGATGTTCAATGTCGGGGACAACCACCTGAGGTCCCAGGGGCACCTTACCGATAACGACTTCCTGAAGATTTTCAACTTTCCATTACAGGAGGGTGATGCCACCAACGCCCTGAGCAAGCCCCATTCGATCGTGCTCACGCCCAAGCTGGCCAGGAAATTGTTCGGGGATGAAGACCCTTTGGGTAAAACGATCAACATCGACAGCAACGTGGTGTTCACGGTCACGGGCGTGACCAAACCCCTTCCATCCAACACGCGTTTCAACTTCGAGTACCTGGTTCCCTGGTCTTATATGAAAGAAATCGGTTGGGAAAGCAAGGATTGGGGATACAACACGGCCCATACCTTCGTCCTCCTCAAACCCGGGATCACGGAACAAGCCGCGGACCGCCTCTTCTCGAATATCGCCTCGGCCCACGATCCGACGGTGAAGAACCAACTCTTCCTGCATCCCATTCGGAAATGGGCGCTCTATAACAATTTCGTGAACGGGGAGGCTAAGGGAGGCACGATCCATTTCGTGGAAATCCTGGCCATGATCGCGGCCTTCATCCTGTTCATCGCCTGCATCAATTATATGAACCTGAGCACGGCGCGGAGTATGCGCCGCGCGAAGGAGGTCGGGATCCGGAAAGTAATGGGCGCGGGCAGGGCTGCCCTGATCTGGCAGTTCATGGGGGAATCGATGCTGATGGCTGCGGTTGCAGGGGTGCTGGCCCTGGGGGTTGCCCAGGCAGTCCTCCCCTGGTTCGACAAGTTGATGTTCGAGGAGTATGCCATCCCCTACGGCGACCCCCGCTTTTGGCTGGCAGCGCTGGGCTTCGTGGTGTTCACCGGGTTGGTGGCCGGCAGTTATCCGGCCCTCTACTTATCCGCCTATCAGCCCATTCAGGTATTAAAGGGCACTTTCAAAGCCGCCTTTGGCCTGGTGACCCCTCGGAAGGTCCTGGTGGTTTTCCAATTCACCATTTCGATCACCCTGGTGATCTGCACCTTCGTTATTTATCGTGAAGTCTGGTTCGCACGACACCGCGATTCGGGGTACGTGCAGGAAAATTTACTCTTTGTCTACATCAACGGGGACATCAAGAAAAACTACGACCCCATCCGCAGCGGGATGGAAGCCACGGGCGTGCTGAGCGGGATCACGCGCACCAATTCCCCCGTGACCGATTCCTGGAGTGACGTATCCGACCTGACGTGGCCCGGTAAACCCGACGATACGCGCATGGACTTCACACGCTACACCACCGATAAGGGTTTCACGAAGACCATAGGATTGAAAATCCTGGCCGGACGCGACATCGACGTAGAAGCGCATCCCGATGACACGGCCGCCATGCTGCTGAGCCGCGCCGCCGTTCAGGCAATGGGCCTGAAAGCGCCCCTTGGGGCCGTGATCCGCAGCCTCAGCCACTCATGGCGCGTGGTGGGCGTCGTGGCCGACTTCATTCCAAATTCCCCCTTCAATCCCATATGGCCCATCATCATCGAAGGAGACTATCATAACTTCGGCGCCATTTCCTTCCGCGTGGCCCACGACGTCAATACTGGCGAGGCCCTGGCGCGCGTAGGTGAGGTCTTCAAGAAATACAACCCAAACTACCCCTTCGAGGCAAAATTCGTGGACGAGCAATACGGGAACAAGTTCGCCGACGAGCAGCACCTGGGCACCCTGGCCACGCTGTTCAGTGGGCTGTCGATCTGCATTTCCTTCCTGGGCCTGTTCGCCCTGGCGGCATATATGGCGGAAAGCAGGATCCGCGAGATCGGTATCCGCCGCGTGCTGGGCGCTTCCATCGGAAACATCACGACTTTGCTGTCCATGGACTTCATGAAGTTGATCCTCGTGTCGTTCGCGATCGCTTCTCCTCTTGCCTGGTGGGCTATGCGGGCGTGGCTGTCGGACTATGCGTACCGCGTGTCTTTGAGTTGGTGGCTTTTTGCCATTACCGGAGGGGCTTCTTTTCTTATTGCGCTCGCGACGGTGAGTTATCAGGCCGTTTCGGCGGCGAAGGTGAGTCCGGCAGAGAGCTTGAAGGCTGAATAGATCCACCAAATGAACTGGTCACTTCCTATAAACTTGGTATAGAGGCCGAAATAATAGCAATGACTCCGTATAGGCCTAGGTAAGTGGGGAATAGGTGCAAATATTTTCTACTGCCTGGTGAAGTTTACAGGTGCAAGAAGGATATTTCCAATTCCAGATTTCAACGAGAGACTAGCTATATGTTCTCGGATAAACGGAAATATAATGGCAGGGGCATTAATTGTGGTAAACTGTTCATCTGAGTAAGAGGGCTCACCAATTTTATCAAAAATTCCCATCATTTTCACCCAAATAGAATACTTCACTGTTTCGTTTTGAATACCCTCTAGCGAAGCAACCACTTCCACCAAATAATGATTTGCAATATCATCTTTGGAGTTAACTATGTTTAAAGCAAACTTACTCTCAATCGGGTCTTGAAAATTGATTGCACTTTCGCGCTTAAAGTTGGCTTCCATAATCAAAATATTCACGATTCTAAATCCGGCTAATTCGGAAGGAGATGCTGACATAAATTTTGCTTTGTATTAGGCCGCCATGGCATAATTTGACTCACCACCAACCAAAGTGGCGATGTCTATCTGAAGGTTCTTAACCGCAATTAACCTTGAATCAATCTCCAAGTCGTTTGAAAATGAAAAGCGCAAATTTGGAAATAGGGAAGAAACAGTAAGCATGTCCTTTTGCAAAAATTGCATATTTTCTGGACCAACAATAGTACTATAATTAAATTCTACGCCGATAAGTAATTTATTAAAAACATCAAACCACGGAGAACTATTGACAAAAATTCCATTAAAATCAGGTTGAACCCATTCATAAATCTTTTGATTGAGGGTAAACGTCGGATCTGTAATCCTTAATGTGGAATCGGAACTAAGGAATGAAATATCTTCAGAAGGGAATTCCTTCCAAAAATCGTGTACGATTTTAATCCAAGCATCTTCCAATGCCTGATTGCCATCGTATTCCGATTGGGGTGTTAGTTCGACAATATGCGTTTCGGCATAATCGTTATACTTGTACTTGATTTCAACATTGGGAAATGATGAAGCAAGGGCCTGAAGGTTTGAATATAGAAATTCTTGAGCAAGCATACTAAGAAAAATTGCGTGTCAGTATATTTTTGATACTATCCGACTTTTGCATGGCCATGTATCCTTCGTCTTGATTGATCAAAACTTTGTGATAGTCCGACTTTTCTCTCAACTCTTTTAGTTCGGGCACCAAGCGTTGAAAATCCTTATATGCCTTTGGTTGTTTCTTTATTAAATCCAGTCCAATCAACTTAATCGCGCATGCATGGGTTCCGATTCGCAAAGATTTTAAATGTCCCAAAAAGGTCTGTTCTGTCATACCTTGCTTTTCAAAAAGGATGTGCAATGATAATTGGACAACACTGTAATAGCTACAATGAACACTAGGTGCGTAATAGTTATTTTCTAAACAAAGTTCTGCCGCCAACCTATTGAAATGCGACTTATCCCGGAATATAACGCTGCTCAAGTAGTAATCTTATATTTTATTAACAAATTCTATTTCGATCAAGAATATGTGGGATAGCGT
Source organism: uncultured Chitinophagaceae bacterium (assembly GCA_964544695.1). Lineage (GTDB taxonomy): Bacteria > Bacteroidota > Bacteroidia > Chitinophagales > Chitinophagaceae > Dinghuibacter. The sequence continues at coordinate 1,715 of CAZJDB010000150.1, read as the reverse complement.
TAAATAATAAGCCTTTGCAAATATCCCTAAACTGTGTCATTTATACAAGAAATATTATGTTTTTTAAATGCAAAGGCCAAATACGTACAAATACCTACCCTGTACGTTTAAATACTTAGGCGAATTTGAATACGCTAAAATTCCATTGTGAAATTATTCCTGGTACAGCTTTTTCACCTTTTTTCCGTGAGGCAAAAATTATTAGATAAAAAAATGTCTTTGGGTCGGGCATTCTCGATATTGAGTAGATTGTTTAAAAAAACGAATTGAAAATGCGTAAGTCAGGGACGTAACGATTCCTACAAAACTATAAAAACCAATTGCAATCAGAATGATAGAATAGCAACTATTAAACCAACCATCCGTAAGTATCTCCCTTACAAACTCCCCTCAAACGTATACTCCCCACTCCCCACCTCCACAGGAGAAGCAGCCCCCGGAACGAAAACCGTCGCCCGCGTATTCGCAGGAATCCGAACATGCATAGTCACAGCGCGACCCGACAAACTCCAGCCGGAATACACCACGCCGTAGGCAGTCTCGTAAGTCGCCTCCGCGTGCGTCAAGCGCCCCCCCGGATGCGGCTGGATCCGAATATGCCTGTACCCAGGCCCATCCTCGTACGTATCGATCCCCGAGATCACGCGGTACATCCAATCCCCGATCGCCCCATAGGCATAGTGGTTGAAGGAATTCATAGTCGGCGTTTCCAGCGAACCGTCGGTGCGGATACCATCCCACCGCTCCCAAATGGTCGTAGCGCCCTTGGTAACGGGATACAACCAACTGGGATACGTTTCTTGTTGCAGGAGAGTATACGCCAGGTCCGTATGTCCGAAGCGACTCAGGACTGGACACAGGTAAGAAGCCCCCAGGAACCCCGTGGTAAGATGGTCCCCATAGGTATGTACGTTGGCTACGAGGAGATCGACCGCACGGGGACGAAGCGAATCCGGCAAAATATCGAATTGCAAAGCCAGCACGTACGCCGTTTGAGTGGAAGATACGAGCCGCCCCGAAGGCGTAACGTATTCCCGCAAGAAGGCCGCTTTAATGCGCGCCAACAATGAAGAGTACGAAGCGACATCGGCCGAAAAACCCAACACCTGCGCCGCATGCACCAGCAGGTCGCAAGAGTGTATATAAAAACACTGCGCGATATAATATTTATCGGTCACCGCCGACATGCCGCTGTTGTCGTCCCAGGGCCGGAAGAAAAGCCAGTCCCCGAAGTGATCCCCCTTGTTCCACAGATCATTGGTGCTTACGCTGCGGATGTGGTCTACCCAGGCTTTCATGCTGGAGTATTGATTGCGCAAGATCGAAGTATCCCCATAGGCGAGATACATATTCCAGGGGATGATGGTCGCACAGTCGGCCCAGCCCGCCGACCCGAAATCGCAATCCGTGACGTTGGGGATGACGCAGGGGATAATGCCGTTGGATAGTTGGTCCGCGCTCACGTCCTTGAGCCATTTGGAGAAGAAGTCGTGGACGTCCATGTTGAAGGTGGCCGTGCGTGAAAAGACCTGTGCATCCCCCGTCCAGCCGAGGCGCTCGTCGCGCTGGGGGCAGTCGGTGGGTACGTCCAGGAAGTTTCCCCGCTGGCCCCATTGGATATTGTGCTGGAGCTGATTCAATAAGGTATCCGAGCACGCCCAGGTGCCCGTTTTGGGCATGTCCGAGTATAGGGCTACGGCCTGGACATCCTCCGG
>CAZJDB010000149.1:0-3767 GCA_964544695.1 uncultured Chitinophagaceae bacterium | reverse complement strand
TTACACCTGGGGTATGACCTGGGGTTGGTGGGCATCGTTTATCCCGGGCAGGACTATAACGCCAAGAACCGGGCCTGGTCCCTCAGCCTGGGCTACAACTTTTTTCCTTTACTACACAGAAAGAATTAGGCTTTGGTTTCGTATATAAAGTCCACGGGGGCCGCCGCAAGGCGTTCCCTCGTGGCGCTACACCCGGCCCGCGCGGTGTCCCCGCACTGCGTAATAGAGGATGTACACGTAACAAGGCAGCGTGCACACACAAAAGGCCACGCTGTTCGGCAGGTGCGCGTTTTCCCTCAGGGCGGGGTAGGCCAGGGGGAATACGGCGCCTCCCAGGATACCCATGATCAGCATGGCGGACCCGATCTTGGTGAATTTGCCGAGTCCTTCCAGCGCCAGGGGCCAGATGGCGGGCCACATCAGGGCATTGGAAAGGCCCAGCAGCGCGATGCACGTAATGGCCGCGTACCCGTGTGTCAGGAGCACCCCAACGCCAAAGACGAGTCCCGTGATGGCGGATATGCGCAGGGCCATCGATTGGGAAAGAAAGCGGGGAATGGTGATGATGCCTGTAACATAACCCACCAGCATGGCAACCATGGTGAAAGAAGTGAAGTAGGCCGTTTTGGCCGGCTCGATGCCTATGGCCCTTCCAAAAGCGCCGATCCCATCCCCGGCCAGGACTTCCACACCCACGTACAGGAAAATGCAAAGGACGCCCAGCAACAAGTGGGGAAACTGAAAGATGCTCGTCTTTTCACCGGCTCCGGATGCATCATCCTCTCCACCCGGGTTGATCTCGGGCAGGGAAGAAAAGCGGATGAGGACGGCCATCAGGATAAGGATACCTGCCATGACGATATAGGGAGGGATAATGCGGCCGGCGAGTTCATCAATGGGCGCACCCTTTTTTAAGATGATGGCACTCAGGATGATAGGACTTAATATGCCCGCCCCCTTGTTGCAGATCCCCATGATGCTGATGCGGCTGGCCGCGCTGTCCAGGGGGCCGAGGATGGTCACATAAGGATTGGCGGCCGTTTGCAACAGGGACATGCCCGAAGCCTGCACGAACAATCCCACCAGGAATAAGGGAAAACTGCGCTGGTGGGCGGCGGGCACGAACAGCAGGGCGCCTACGGCCATCACCACGAGACCGATGGCCATGCCTTTTCTATAGCCCGTTTTTTCCAGGATATAAGCCGAGGGAAGGGCCAGGAAAAAATAAGCGATGTAAAAAGCAAACGTTACCAGGAAGGCCTGGACGTCCGTCGAGAGGTTGCAAATTTGCTTGAGATAGGGAATCAGGGTTCCGTTGAGCCAGGTGATGTACCCGAATATAAAAAAGAGTACACCGATGATGAAGAGCGCTTTGCGTGATTGCATAGATAGCGAATATACGATTTGCGCCTATCTGAGAATCAAATATTTGTATTCGTTTTACATATAGATGTGGAAAATTACGATACATGTTAACGCGTTTAAGTGCGCTAATTCGGGAAATATTTTAAGCGTATTTTCGTTTTAGACATTCACGCCTCCGGCGCGAAAGCATTTCAACCAAGCAAAAATCCGATTCGTGGTGAAGCCATACGTAGTAGTTATCCATTTCCTTATCCTCGTCTCCTTTACACGGTCCCTGCGGGCTCAAACGTACATTGGCATTCAAACGTCGAATGCGCGCCTGGCGCCCCTGGTGAAGGGTGGAGAAGATACCCTGAGGAAACAGTTCGAAGCCAGGGGTTTAAAGTGGCCGGCGAAGTATATCTATATGCGTTCCTTCAAGTACGAGAAGGAACTGGAAGTATGGGTGAAAAACGATATCAGGGACACCTTCCAGTTGTTCAAGGTGTATAAAATCTGCCATACTTCCGGAAAAATGGGGCCCAAGCGCCACCAGGGCGACCTCCAGGTTCCCGAAGGGTTCTATTACATCAGCGAATTCAATCCCAACAGCAATTATCACCTGGCCCTGGGCCTGGATTATCCTAATATTTCGGACCGGCTCAAAAGCGGTGCTTCGGATCCGGGGGGAGATATTTATATCCACGGTTCCTGCGTATCGGTGGGCTGCATTCCCATCCTGGACGACCAGATCGAGGAGGTCTACATGCTGGCGGCCATTTGCAAGCAGGAGGGCCAGGATTATATTCCCGTCCATATCTTTCCCATCCGCTACAACCTGGCGGGGTCGGTGACCTTTCTGAAGAACCAGATCAAGGATGACAAGGATTGGGCGCGATTCAACGAGAGCCTCCGGTCTTCGTTCGATTATTTTGAAAAGGAGCACCGCCTGCCGGTCGTTGCGATCAATGCTAAAGGAGATTACGTCATTCGGTAACATAGGCTTAATGGAAAGGGGCTAAATTGCCTCCTATGTCCAAATTCCTGCTCGCCGCCGCCTTTGCGTTCGCCAACTGTGCCTTGCACGCGCAATCGACTTCCACCGCGCTCAGCCGTCTGTATGATTCCAGCACCCTGGCCCCGGGGAGCGGCACCGTGTTGCTGCCTTACAACCGACTCATCACGCCTGCGGGGACGATCCTGCGCTTTGGGAACGGGGACCTGGAAAACCATAGCCTGGACGCGGTATTACTGCCCGCAGGGCGGGTCATTGCGGTGGAAGACCGGTATGGGGTGGCTTTCGTGCGGGTGCCGGAAAATCAGTTGGCGTTCCGCCTGGATTTGACCAAGGGGCCACACCGCGCAGCGGGTAATATCTACTCGGGCATCAAGGCATATACCGACAGTACGGGCAGGTCCCACGTGATTTGGAGCGCATCCAGCGGTATCCTGGATGCCGTATGGACGGGCGACTCGGCTTATATCGAATCCGCCTTCGCGGTGAAGGCCCTTGCGCCTGCGCCCCAGGCGTTACCCAATGAGCTCGCCCTGAGCGTGGAAAACGGGCAACGCTATGTGTATGTGGTCCTCAATGGGAACAACCGCCTGCTGAAGATTCGCTGGAGTGATAAAACGCTGGTTTGGGAGGCGCCCACGGGCATGGCGCCCTATGGGATAGCCTTAGCCAATGGAAAGATTTACGTCAGCAACTGGGCCGGACCTGTGCCTACGGATACGGTAGGGACCGCAGGGATCCCCATAAATTTCGGGCGAGTCTATGTAGATCCGCGCACGGGCGCCACAGCCCTGGGTACGGTCTCTGTTTTCGACCCTGGTACGGGGCACAACCTGGGCGAGATTCACGTGGGGTTGCATCCCAATGTGGTGCTCGCCGGCGGTCGGTATGTGTATGTCGCCAATGGCAACAGCGATAATATTTCAATCATAGACCCGCGTAAAGACGCGGTCGTGGATTCGATTCCGGTGGGTTTGCCCGCCACGGGCACGGGCTATATCGGGGATACGCCGGATGGCCTGGCCCTGAGCCCTAAAGGCGACGTGCTCTACGTTTCGCTGGGGATGGATAATGCGGTGGCGGTGGTGGGATTGCGGCGGCGGCGCGTGGAGGGTTTCATCCCCACCGAGACGTATCCCGCGGGCCTTGCCTCGGATGGGCAGAACCTGTATGTCGCCAACCTGGAAGGGGAGGGGGCGCGGGTTCCCGGAAAAGATGGTTCGTATAATACACACCACCAGGAAGCGACCTTTTCTGTCATTCCCCTTCCTCAAAAAGACCAATTGAAAACGTATACGGCGCAGGTGCTGGCTGACAACTTTGCTTTCAGGCAAACGCTGACGCACCTGCCTCCCCGTCCCGGGGTGAAGGCCGTCCCGGTTCCCGAGCGGATCGGGGAGCCATCGGT
>CAZJDB010000148.1:0-5336 GCA_964544695.1 uncultured Chitinophagaceae bacterium | reverse complement strand
TTCAGGCGAATGAGCTTGTTGGGGCCGATGCTGGTACCCTTGATCAACCAGTATCTCCTGGGTTGACCCGCCAGGCCTCCGCCCTCGCCCGATACGATGTTGACCTCGAACGAATCGACTCTTTGACCCAATTTGATGTTTTCGCGAAGGCGGATCACATCGAAAGTCACCGGATGATCGAATCGCAACATCAAAGTGGGCGTCGTAACGCTATCGTCCGTCGCCCAATACGAATACCGATCGCCATCCACGAGAAGCCGGGGCCCGTAATCGGTCGTATCGCTTCCCCGCACATTGCTGGCCCGAATATGCGCCTTCGCCGCGAAATTCACCGCGAATGTGCGACGCAAACGCTCCCCGAACACCCGCAAACTTTCCACATCGGCCGCCGCCAGCCGCCCCTGCTTATTCGGCGCCAACCCCAAATCCAGGCAGGCGCCCCTGCCCACACTGGCAAAATACAAATCCATCAATTGGGAAGGCGTTTTGACTAAACTATCCTGCGACGCATGATAAAACCATCCCGGCCGCAAAGGCACGTCACACTCCGCCCCCATCCAATACTTCCCGTTCCGCGTACCCGAGGTCGCCAGATCCGACTGCACATACCCGTTGGCGGGCGCGCCCGGCCCCGGTGCCAAAGGCGTGTAGGTAGCCCAATACGTCTCCCCCGCATGCCCCGCTTCATTCCCCACCCAGCGCACGTCGGGCCCCACGTCCCCAAAGATCACGGCCCCCGGCTGCAACCGACGCGTAATCCCCCAGGTGGTATCCCATCCATAGTACGTACTCCTATCTATTTTACGCACCTCGCGTGCGCCTCCATAATACCCATCCCCGCCGTTGGCGCCGTCGTGCCACACCATGAAGAGGGGGCCATAGTTCGTTTCCAATTCGGTGAGTTGCCGCCGGTAAAGCTCCACATACGCATGAGTACCATACAATGCGCTATTTCTATCCCAGGGGGAACAATAAACTCCCAATTTCATACCCAGGTGTGCGCAAGCCTGCTGATATTTACGGACGATGTCTCCGTCTACGTGGTGGGCCGTGGTGGCGGTGGGCCAAAGACAAAGGCCGTCGTGGTGCTTGGCTACGACGATGACGCCCTTGAAGCCGCCGGCCTGGGCAGCGGACACGATCTGCAAAGCATCAAAATCCGCCACATCGAGCAAGGAAGGGTCCTCATCCCCGTACCCCCATTCGTGGTCAAGGTAGGTATTGGCGCCCCAGTGGACCAGGCAATACATGTCCATCTGTTGCCAGGCAAGCTGGCGTTCGGAGGGGAGGGCGCCATAGGGAGCCGGCGGCCGGACCTGCGAAAAGGCAGCCGATCCGAGGGCTAGTACGTATATAATAAGGAGTGTCCTTTTCACGGGTCCCAAGGTAGCATTTTTGGTTTTTTGATTTAATCCGTTAATATTGCCAGGGCGGCAAACCCGGACCCAAATCCGATATCCTCTAATAATCAATGACTTATGGCAAAGAACCTGTTAATTGTGGAATCTCCGGCCAAGGCGAAGACGATAGAAAAGATCCTGGGCAGTGATTTTGAAGTGAAAAGTTGTTATGGCCATATCCGTGACCTGGAAAAGGACGATATGGGCATCGATTTGAAGAATAATTATGCTCCCCGATATATTATCCCCGAGGATAAGGAGAAGGTAGTCAAGGAACTAAAGAGCCTGGCCAAGAAGTCGGGGGAAGTCTGGCTCGCAACGGATGAGGACCGCGAGGGGGAAGCCATCAGCTGGCACCTGTGCGAGGTCCTCAACCTCGACCCGAAAACGACCAAACGCATTGTCTTTCATGAAATTACAAAGCCGGCCATCGAGGCGGCGGTGAAAAACCCCCGGCTGCTGGACATGAACCTCGTGAACGCCCAGCAGGCACGCCGCATCCTGGACCGGATCGTGGGCTTCGAGTTGTCCCCCGTCCTTTGGCGGAAGATGAGCATGCGCAATTCCCTGTCCGCGGGGAGGGTCCAAAGCGTCGCCGTTCGCCTCATCGCCGAAAGGGAACGCGAGATCAACGCCTTCAAGGCGGAAAGCTCCTTCAAGCTGGAGGCCATATTCGCCGCCCATGATGCGAATAAAAAGCTCGTCAATTTCAAGGCCGAGGGGCAGCGGTTCAAACAGGCCGGGGACGCCGAAGCCTTCCTCAAGAGTTGCATCGGTGCCGAATACACCGTAACCGATATCCAGGTCAAACCCACGAAGCGGACGCCTTCGGCTCCCTTTACCACCTCTACCCTGCAACAGGAGGCCAGCCGTAAATTAGGCTACTCCGTTAGTAAGACGATGCTCCTCGCGCAGAAGCTGTATGAAAGCGGGAAGATCACGTACATGCGTACCGATAGCGTCAACCTGAGCGATACGGCCATGGGGGACATTAAAAAAGAAATTGAAAAAGGGTATGGTAAAAATTACTTCCAGGTAAGGAAATATAAAAACAAGAACGAATCCGCACAAGAGGCCCACGAAGCCATCCGGCCAACGTACATGGACGAGGCCAGCGTGGAGGATAGCGATGGGAAGCGCCTGTATGAGCTGATCTGGAAACGGACCATGGCCTCCCAGATGGCCGACGCCGAATTGGAAAAGACGACCGCCAAGATCAACATCTCCACCAACAAGGAAACGCTAACGGCTTCGGGTGAAGTCATGAAATTCGAAGGCTTCCTGAAGGTATACCGCGAGGACCGCGACGAAGAAGATTTGACCGACGATACCGAAGACGAAGGTGTGCTTCCGCCGCTAACGGTGGGTCAGAAACCGACCTTCCGGACGATGACCGCCATGGAGCGCTTCAGCCGGCCCAGCCCGCGCTACACCGAAGCCTCCCTGGTCAAGAAGCTCGAAGAGCTCGGCATCGGGCGCCCCAGCACCTACGCCCCCACCATCTCCACCATTCAAAAAAGGGGATATGTGGAAAAGCGCGAAAAAGAGGGCGTCAAGCGCGACTACCGCGTCCTGACCCTCAAGGACGACAAGATCGCCCAGGAAACCTTGCAGGAAAACACGGGCGCCGAAAAGGCCAAGCTTTTCCCCACCGACCTGGGACTGGTGGTGACCGACTTCCTCAATCAGCACTTCAACGAGATCATGGACTATGGGTTCACCGCGAAAATCGAGGGTGAATTTGACGAAGTCGCGGAGGGGCAGCAGCAATGGACGACGATGATCGACGGGTTTTACAACCCCTTTCATAAAGATGTAGAGAATACCCTGGAAAATGCTGAACGGATCAAGGGGGAAAGGGAACTTGGCATAGATCCTGCAAGCGGTAAAAAGGTAGTGGCGCGCATGGGCCGCTTCGGGCCAATGGTCCAGATCGGGGACGTTAGTGACGAAGAGAAGCCTCGCTTTGCGAAGCTCAAAAACACGCAAAGTATCGAGACGATCTCCTACGATGAAGCCATGGACCTGTTCCGGTTGCCCCGCAACCTGGGCCAGTTCGAGGGCCAGGACGTGATCGTGAACATCGGGCGTTTCGGCCCCTACGTGGCGCACGATAAATTGTTTTATTCCCTGGGCAAGGACTTCGATCCGTATAGTATCACCCTGGAAGAAACGACCCCTTTGATCGCGGAAAAGCGCCAGGCCAAGCAGGAGCGGACCATCAAGGTCTTCGAAAAAGAAAAGATCCAACTCCTCAGGGGCCCGTACGGTCCGTATATCAAGCAGGGCCTGCGCAATTTCCGGCTGCCCAAGGAACAGCAGGAGCGCGTTGCGGATTTGACGATTGATGAAGTAAAAGCACTGATCGAAGAGGCGAAGGCTAACCCACCGAAAAAAGTGCCCCGGAAGAAAAAAGCATAGCTCCCCGCAGAGGCCCCATCGTGGGCGGCGCTATTAACACCCGGTTGGAAAAATAGTTCGCGCGGCTTTAAAATAAGTTCCTAATTTAGGATTAGATGAAAGAAACCAGGGAAATATCGGCTTTACTGCACCTCATAGACGATCCGGACGAAGAAGTTTTTTCAACAGTCAGCGAACGCATCGTATCTTATGGAAAAAGCATCATTCCCAACCTGGAAACCCTCTGGGAAAACACCCCTGAAGAGGCCACCCAGGAGAGGATAGAGCTCCTCATCCACAGCCTGCACTTCAGGGACCTCAAGGAAAGCGTCGTCGAATGGAGCAAGCTCGAAACGCCGGAGCTCCTGCAAGGCGCCCTCCTCATCGACCGCTATCAATACCCCGACATCAGTTTCAACGGCATCACCCAGGAATTGGAGCGCATGCGCCGCAATATCTGGCTGGAACTGAACAATTACCTGACTCCCCTTGAACAAGTCAATATCATCAACGGCATCCTCTATAATTATTATAAACTCAAGGGCACCGAGGTCGCCTACCAGAACCCTGACGAATTTTTCCTACACAAGGTGATCGAATCCAAGCGGGGGAACGCCATTTCCACGGGCATCCTCTACGCGGCGCTTTGTCAACTATTGGATATCAACGTCCTCCCCGTCAATATTCCCCGGCAATTTATCCTGGGCTATTTCGATCCGAATTACGACGTCCTCCACAGCACGACGGCCAACCCGGCACATCGCATCCAGTTCTTCCTGGACCCCATGAGCGGACAGGTCTTTACGCATAAAGACGTAGAGACGTACTTCAAACGTATTTCCGTCCCACCCATCCCCACGTACTACAAACCCCTCTCCCCCAAGCGTACCATACAGCTTCTGACCGAGGAGCTGGCCAAATGTTTCGCCAACCAGCCATACAAACAGCATGAGCTGGCTGCCCTGGCCCAGTTATTGAGCGACTAAAACACCGCACAAATATGAGCACCATCGTTGAAAAGCAACGGCCGACCCTGGCGGCCAACACCGGTATCCTTCCCAAGAACTCCGAAGCAGTGGCCCTGATTTTGAACACCCTGCTGGCGGACGAGCAAATCCTGTACAACAAGATCCGCTGCTACCACTGGAACGTGGAAGGCCCCAGCTTCATGGAACTGCACAAATTCTACGAAAGCATGTACGGCGCCATGGCCGACCTGATCGATGAGACCGCCGAGCGCATCCGCAAGATCGGCCACTTCGCCGAAGCGCGCCTCAAGGATTACCTCGACCTGGCTCACCTCCTGGAGCAGGAATTCACCAAGGACCCCAAGACCCAGCAGAAAAACCTGTTGGACGACCATGAGACGATCTGCCGCTTCATCCGCGAGCACGTCGAGGAAGAGGAAGAAAAGTACCGGGACGTGGGCACCTCCGATTTCCTGACCAATGCATTGAAGGAGCACGAAAAGTGGGCCTGGTTCCTCAGATCCTACCTCGGATAGAGGACGCGCCGAAGGCGCGTCGCCCGAAGGGC
>CAZJDB010000147.1:0-7580 GCA_964544695.1 uncultured Chitinophagaceae bacterium | reverse complement strand
CGAGATTTCCGCTTTCATGGATTGGAACGCCGACATCGATATCAGCCTTCAGCGCATCGAGTCCAAGATCAACGAAGTCAGGGGTTCCCTTCCCCCGGATGTGCAGATCACGGTGGAGCGGATGAATCCTTCCATCCTCCCCATCATAGGGTATTCCCTCGAAAGCAACGCCCATTCCCCCATCGACATGAAGCTCCTGGCCATGTACACCATCAAGCCCTTTCTGTCCCAGGTTCAGGGGGTGTCGGAGGTCAGGGTCATCGGGGGCAAAACCAAGGAATATTGGGTCATCCTGGATACGAAGAAAATGAGTACCCTGGGCCTGACACCGGATAGCGTGACGGCCATCCTCGGGCAAACGAATTTCATTACCTCCAATGGATACTTGTCGGACTACCGCCTCCTCTACCTCACGGTGACCGATGCTTCGGTAACCTCCAAAGACCAACTGAGCCGCATAGTCCTGAGCAATAATGGCAAAAGGATCGTCCTGCTCAAGGACATTGCCGACGTCCAGATCGAGGAGGCCAAGGAATACGTGAAGATCAATGCCAACGGGCATGAAGGGATATTGTTGGCCGTCATCAAGCAACCCAATGCCAACCTGATCCAGGTGTCGGATCAAATGGACGCCAAGCTGAAGGAGCTTCGCAAAACCCTTCCCAGGGATATCTCCATACAACCTTATTATGAGCAGGCCGATTTCGTGAGGGGCGCCGTCCGGAGTGTTACCGACAGTTTATGGATCGGGCTCGCCCTGGCCATCGTGGTGGCCATATTGTTCCTGAGGTCACTGAAAGCAAGCAGTGTGATCCTGATCACCATCCCGGTCACCCTTTGCCTGACCCTTATTTGCCTTTACGCTTTCGGGCAAACCTTCAACATCATGACCCTGGGGGCAATCGCCGCGGCCATTGGTCTGATTATTGACGACGCCATCGTGGTGGTGGAACAGATCCACCGTACCCACGAGGAACATCCCGAAGAGACCAGTGTGACCCTTGTTCAAAAGGCCATCCATTACCTTTTCCCCGCGATGGTAGGGTCTTCCCTGAGTACCATTGTCATCTTCCTGCCCTTTGTCCTGATGACGGGGGTGGCGGGCGCCTATTTCAAGGTGATGACCAATACCATGATCATCACCCTCGTGTGCTCCTTTTTCGTGACCTGGCTGATCCTGCCCGCGATATACCTGCTCTTTTCCTCCTCCCGCAAACCCCGAAAAGCAGCAAATGCCCACCCAGTCAGTCGTCAGCGCTGGGTGGCGTGGTTCATCCGCAAGCCATACATCAGTTTGGTCATCATCGCCGCGTTGGTGGCCGCTACTATCTATATTTTTCCCAGGTTGGAGACGGGCTTTCTCCCCGAAATGGACGAAGGAAGCATCGTCCTGGATTACAATTCACCCCCGGGCACCTCCCTGGATGAAACGGACCGGATGCTTAGGGAAGTGGAGAAGATCCTGGTCAAGGTCCCCGAAGTTCAGGCCTATTCCCGGAGAACGGGTACCGAAATGGGCTTCTTCATCACCGAACCCAACAGGGGGGATTACCTCATTTCCCTGAAGACCAGCAGGACCAAGTCCACCGAAGAAGTGATCAGCGATATCCGGAAACAGATTGAATCCACGCAGCCCGCCCTTCGCGTCGATTTCGGCCAGGTCATCGGCGATATGTTAGGAGACCTGACGACATCGGTAGACCCCATCGAGGTGAAGATCTTTGGAGACGACCAGGCGAAATTACAGGAGCTCTCCAAACAGACAGCCGACATCGTCGGCAAGGTAGATGGGACCGCCGACGTTTTCGACGGGGTCGTCATCGCGGGACCCTCCATCGTCGTCACCCCGCGCGCCGAGGCCCTGGCCCAGTTCGGGGTTACCCCCGCCAACCTTCAATACCAACTGAAAACCGCGCTGGAGGGCAATGTGGTGGGCTCCGTTTTCGACCGGCAGCAACTCTCCGACGTTCGCCTGGTGTATCCCGGCAGCCGCACCCTCAGCGTGGATCAACTTCGCCAGACACAGGTATTCCTTCCAGATGGGCGCCTGAAACCCATCACCCAACTTGCGGACATTTCCCTCAGCCCCGGAGACGCGGAGATCCAAAGGCAAGACCTGCAATCCATGGGCGTGGTCACGGCCCGCCTTGAGGGTAAGGATTTAGGCACTGTCATGAAGGAGATACAAAAGGCCGTGTCGGCGCACTTGTCCCTCCCCCAGGGGTATGCCATAGTATATGGGGGCGCCTATGCCGACCAACAGCAATCTTTCCGCGAACTCCTCATCATCCTGATCACCGCCAGCCTCCTGGTCTTCGGCGTCATCCTTTTCCTGTTCCGGGACTTCCGGGTGGCCCTGGCTATCCTGCTTGTTTCCGTGCTGGGTATTTCGGGGAGCTACCTGGGCCTTTACCTGACGGGCACCCCATTGAACGTCGGCAGCTACACCGGATTGATCATGATCGTGGGGATCATCGGTGAAAATGCCATTTTCACTTTTTTGCAATTCAGGGAGTCTCTGCGGGAAACCGGCAATGTCGACCAGGCCGTCGTATATTCCATTTCCACCCGCCTCCGCCCCAAACTCATGACCGCCCTGGGCGCAATCATCGCCCTGATGCCCATCGCCCTGGGCATCGGGACGGGCGCCCAGCTCCACCAGCCCCTGGCCATTGCCGTCATCGGGGGATTCATCGTCGCGCTGCCCCTCTTGCTCATTGTTTTACCCAGCCTGATTCACCTTCTCTATAAACAAAAAACAATATGAAAAAAACATTCTCAGCCTTAGCGCTACTAATCGCCGTCTCTGCGACCGCCCAAAACGCAGGGTACAGCGTTCAAAAGACCTTCCACATCGCAAGCAACGGCGGGTGGGATTATATTACCGCGGATCCCAATTCCAACAGGCTGTATGTCTCCCACGGGACGCAGGTAAACATCCTGGACAAGAAAACCGGGGATTCCCTGGGGGTTATTCCGGGAACCACGGGCGTACACGGCATCGCAATCGGTCCGGTCAATGGGTACACGAGCAACGGGCGAATCAATACCGTGACCGTGTTCGACCTGAAGACGGGCAATATAGTCACGCAGGTTATGGGGACGGGCGCAAACCCGGACGCCATCTTCTATGAAGACTACTCCAAAAAAGTGATCACCTGCAACGGCCGCAGCCACAACCTGTCCATCATCGATCCCGCCACCAACACCGTGGTGGATTCAGTGGACGTGGGCGGCAAGCCTGAAACCGCCGTCAGCGATGGAGAAGGACATGTTTTCGTCAACGTCGAGGACAAGGCCCAGATCGTTTGCGTGGACACCAAGACCTGGAAATTGACCCACACGTGGTCCATCGCCCCGGGCGAATCTCCCTCCGGCCTTGCCATCGACCGCAAGACGCATCGCCTTTTCGCAGGCTGCGACAATAAAATGATGATCGTCCTGGATTGCGAAAAAGGAACCGTAGTAGCCCAGGTGCCCATCGGCGACGGCTGCGACGGTACGGGATTCGATCCGGGACTGAAAAGGGCCTATTCCACCAATGGTCAGGATGGAACGCTGACCGTGGTTCAGGAAAAGGACGCCTCCACCTTTACCGTCCTGGCCAATGTGCCTACCAAGAAGGGCGCCCGGACGATCGCAGTGGATCCCTCCACGCATAAAATTTACTCCCCCACGGCTGACTTCGGAGAACCCGTCGCAGGACAGCGCAGGCCACCTATGGTGCCTGGGTCGTTTCAGGTATTGATGGTGGGGATGTAATTTTTTTGAACCCGGCCTTCAGTAGCGTTGCTCCGGAGGCCGGGTTTTCTATGTCGCACCGGGCCGCAGGAACCTCCGATCGGGTTTGTTGCCCAGCATTAGGATCACTTAAGGCCCCGCCTCAAGGAAGAAGCCCGGGGAATCAGAATGGGATCCAGCAGTATCGTCGGATGCACGGACTCCTTGTTGTCCCGCGCCGCCAGGAAAAGCTCCGCTGCGATTTCGCCCATGCGCACCGTTTGCTGGTCCACCGAAGAAAGATGCGGGGTTACGAGCGTATCGAAGGATTCGTTGGCGAAACCGATCACCGCAACATCCTCGGGGACGCGGACACCCCTTTCCTGCAATTCCTGCAGGGCGCCCAGGGCGGAATAATCCTCGAAGGCAAAGACACCGTCAAATCGCACATCTGCCGCCAACAACTCCGAAATGCTGGCCCGCCCGTGCCCGGCCGAAAATGGTCCGCGGTGTATCAGCGCCTCATCGACCGGAAGACCATGCGCTTTCAAGGCATCCACATACCCGCGCAGCCTTTCCGTGACGATGACAAGATCCTGTTCCGCAGTAAGGTGCAGGATGCGTTTGCAACCCTGGGAAATCAGGTGCTCGGTAGCCAGGAAGCCTCCCCTATAATCGTCGACGCGCACACTAGGCACGTGCAGGCTATCGACAGTCCGGTCGAACAGAACCAGGGGCACGTGACGCTTGATGATCTCCTCATAATGCGCGAACTGTGCCGTCTCCCGCGTGATGGAGGCGATAATACCGTCCACCCGGGAATGCAGGAACGTATCGATGCCCTTCACTTCCTGGGGGAGGGATTCATTCGATTGATACAGCAAAATGCTGTATTGGTGCTCGTTCATCACCTTATCGATGCCATGTACCACGGAACTGAAAAAGCCCACCTGCAGGCTGGGAACGATGACCCCGATGACGTGCGTTTTCCCTGAGCGCAGAGAAGAAGCGAGTTTATTGGGATGGTAGTGCATGCGTCGCGCTGCTTCCTTCACCCGCTTTTTCGTGGCCGCGCTGATGGCGGGATGGTCGTTCAGCGCCCGGGCTACCGTGGAAAAGGAAATGTTCAGCGATTCCGCGATGTCTTGTATGGTTACTTTTTTCAAAACGGATTAAAAGTATTCAATTTTCCGTTATATTCGTGCCAACGTTGGCACAATCATGCTATTATTAGGAATAGACCTGGGAACCTCCTCCATCAAAGCCTCCGTGGTCGATGCAGCCACCCGGAAAACGCTGGCAACCGTCCATTATCCGGATACGGAAACGCCGATTATGATCCCTCGTCCGGGCTGGGCGGAGCAATCACCTCAAACGTGGTGGGACCATGTACAGGGAGCAATTCAAAAAATAAACGCCAGCGGCGCCTTCGACCCCAAGGACATCGGCGCCATCGGGATCGCCTATCAGATGCACGGCCTCGTGATGTTGGATAAGGCGGGGCAAGTCCTGCGACCAGCCATCATCTGGTGCGACAGCCGCGCCGTGGAAACGGGCGAAAAAGCGCTGGAAGCGATCGGCAAGGGAAGGGCGCTCAACCATTTGCTTAATTCTCCGGGAAACTTCACCGCCTCCAAACTGGGCTGGGTAAAAGCAAACGAGCCAGAGATATACCCGCGGGCGGCGCACATCATGCTCCCCGGCGATTACATCGCCTATCGCCTGACGGGCGAAATGACGACGAGCATCTCCGCTTTGTCGGAAGGGATCTTCTGGGATTTCCGGGAGGACAAACTCAGCCCCGACGTATTCAACTATTTTGGCTTCGACAAAGCCTTGATCCCGCAAATAAAACCCGTTTTTTCGGAACACGGCAAACTGCAAATAAAAGACCTGGGCCTGACCCCAGGCATCCCCGTGACCTACAAAGCCGGAGACCAACCCAACAACGCACTTTCCCTGAATGTCCTTCAACCCGGCGAAGTGGCGGCCACGGCGGGCACCTCCGGCGTGATTTACGGGGTAACGGACGAGCTGGTTTACGACGTGGAGTCCCGGGTCAATACATTTGCGCATGTCAATTATACGAAAGACCTGAAACGGTTAGGCGTCCTGCTTTGCATCAACGGCACGGGCATCCTGAACCGTTGGGTCAGGGACAATATAGCGGGTGGCCTTACCTACGAAGCCATCAACCGGGAGGCGGCCTCCATACCCCCCGGCAGCGAGGGGCTGCAACTATTTCCTTTTGGTAACGGAGCGGAGCGCATGCTGGGAAATAAAATACCCGGAGCCGCCGTCAGGGGCCTGGATTTAAATCTACACCATCGCGCCCACCTTTTCCGGGCCGCCCAGGAAGGAATCGCATTCGCCTTCCGTTATGGCCTGGACATCTTAAAGGAAAACGGGATGACACCCCAAAGGATACGTGCGGGCATGGCCAATATGTTCCTGAGCCCCGTTTTCACGGAGGTGTTTACGGACATTACCGGGGTGCCCCTCGACATGTATGAAAGTGATGGCAGCATGGGCGCCGCACTGGGCGCTGGTATCGGGGCGGGGATATTGAAGGAAGCCTCGCCACCATCCATCAGAACCGTCGAGCCAAATGCCGCCCAACCTTACGAACAATATTACCAGAAATGGAAACATTTAATCGACTAATATGGCAGAATTCTTCAAGGGCATCGGGCAAATAAAATATGAAGGCCCGGCATCGGACAATCCGCTGGCATACCGCTGGTACGACGAAAAAAGGGTCGTGGGCGGCAAGACCATGAAAGAGCATATGCGCTTTGCCGTGGCATACTGGCATTCCTTCACCGGCAGTGGCGCCGATCCCTTCGGAGGACCCACCCATGTCTATCCCTGGGATGCCCAGAAAGACCCTGTCGATCGCGCCAGGGACAAAATGGACGCCGCTTTCGAGTTCATTACGAAGCTGGGCTTTCCCTACTATTGTTTCCACGACGTGGACGTAGTGGATTATGGAAACGACATACACGAAAACGATCGCAGGCTCCAGACCCTGGTGGATTACGCCAAAGGCAAGCAAAAGGAAACCGGGGTAAAGCTCCTGTGGGGCACCACCAACCTTTTTTCGCACAAGCGTTACATGAACGGCGCAGCTACGAACCCTGATTTCCACGTACTCACCCACGCCGCCGCCCAGGTGAAGGCCGCCCTGGACGCAACTATTGCATTACAAGGCGAAAACTATGTGTTCTGGGGTGGGAGGGAAGGCTACATGAGCCTCCTGAATACGAACATGCAGCGCGAACTTGACCACCTGGCGCGTTTCCTGCACACCGCTAAGGATTATGCCCGCAGCCACGGCTTTACCGGAACCTTCTTCATCGAGCCCAAACCCTGCGAGCCCACCAAGCACCAATACGATTATGACGCAGCCACCGTGATCGGTTTCCTGAGGCAATACGACCTGCTGGCCGATTTCAAACTGAACCTGGAAGTGAACCACGCCACCCTTGCCCACCACACCTTCCAGCACGAGTTGCAGGTGGCAGCCGATGCGGGCCTGCTGGGTTCCATGGACGCCAACCGGGGTGACTACCAGAATGGTTGGGATACGGATCAATTCCCCAATAATGTGACCGAGCTGACCGAAGCCATGCTGGTCATCCTGGAGGCGGGCGGCTTCCAGGGAGGGGGCATCAATTTCGACGCGAAGATTCGCCGCAACTCCACGGACCCCGCCGATTTGTTTTACGCGCATATCGGGGGCGCGGATACTTTTGCACGAGCGCTCCTCGGCGCGGACGCGATCCTGGGCAATTCCGAATATCGTCAACTACGCGCCCAGCGATATGCCACTTACGACACCGGAGAGGGCAAAGCCTTTG
>CAZJDB010000146.1:0-4727 GCA_964544695.1 uncultured Chitinophagaceae bacterium | reverse complement strand
CGTCGATCCGATCACCGGGTTGCCCAATGTGAACAATACCCCCAAGGTGCTCGGCAGCGCTGCCGTGAAGGACCAATTGGGTCTGGACCTTAACATTTCCTATAAGGGGCTGCACTTCTACATCCTGTTTGAATACAGAGGCGGCAACAAGCTCTACAACCAGGCCGGCTGGGATTATGACTGGGCAGGTGAAGGTATCCGTACCACGGCCTTCAACCGCCAACGCTTCGTGTTCCCCAATTCGGTGTATGAAGACCCCAACAAGCCGGGCGCTTACATCACCAACAAAACTGTGGTGGTACAGAATGGGAACGGTAATGATGGTTTCTGGACGGACGCCACGCATAACCTGAACGTGGGTACCAACTATGTTACCTCGGGCGCCTTCTGGAAGCTCCGTCAGGCGAGCCTCGCCTACGACCTGCCTCACCGCTGGATGACCAAGACAGGATTCGTGAAGGGAGCAACCGTTTCCGTACAGGGCCGCAACCTGTTCGAATGGCTGCCCAAGTCCAATACGTATGTCGATCCTGAAATCAGTGACGCCGGCTCTGCCAGCAACGGTATTGGTGTAACTAACCTTCAGGCGCCTCCCACCCGTTATTTCGGTGGGTCGGTTTCATTAAACTTTTAATCGATTCGGAACATGAAAAAAACATTTATCATATGCGCTGCGGCGGTTACCCTGGTGGGAACCTCCTGCCAGAAATACTTGAACATCAATCAAAATCCGAACTCGGCCACCGCTAGTAATCCGGACTACGTGCTTCCCCAAGCCATCGTGTACACGGCCGCCAACGAAGACGGCTTCAATGACTACGGGGCACAGATCGCCGGTTACCAGGCAAATGCGGGTGGTTACGGGGGTTTTGGTGACAACTGGACGTACGACTGGAGCACCAGTGACTATAATGGTCTCTGGACGGGCAATTACGACGTGCTACAGGACTTACAGTACATCATCAACACGACGGATACCAGTGCCAACATGTCCTACTACACCGCGGTGTGCAAAATTATGAGGGCGTACAATTTCGAGTTGTTGGTGGATACCTATAACGACGTGCCCTATTCAAAGGCACTCCAGGGACAGTCGGATGTCAGCCCTTCGTATGACAGCGCGGCCGTCGTCTATGTGAGCCTGGCCAGCCTCCTGGATACAGCGATCGCATTGATCAACAACGCGCCGTCCACGGTTACACCCATACCCAGTTCTTCCGATCCGATGTTCGGAGGCAATATGACGAACTGGAAGCAATTCGCCAACACAGTCAAGCTGAGGATGATCATACGCGCCTCCGGCGTGGTAACTTTTGCCAACACGACTTTCGACCCGGCCGGGTTCCTGACCACGGATGCCGTGGTCAACCCCGGGTACGGCAGAACTTCCGGGGCCTCCGGTTCGCAGCAAAACCCCAACTGGAATGATTGGGTCGGAAGTTACTCCGGGAGCGCGGGCAACCGTGCCTGGATGGCCAACACCTACGTCACCGGGTTCTATAACGGGGTTAAATTGTTCGACACCGCCAGGGCCAGGGCGATCTATTACTCCTGGAATGAGACAGTGTTGACGACCCCACCGACCTATACCTATGGTGCTCAATTGGGGACGACCAACTATTCAGAGCTCAGCGCACCGGCTTATACCAGCGCGTGGTATTGCACCGCCTACGGACAATCTCCCAGCTCCATTACGTCGATCGGTCAACTGGGGAGCAATATAGGCGTCATGAAGGGTCCCGATATGGGTGAAGTCCTGATCCTGGCTGCGGAAAGCTATTTCCTGCAAGCCGAGGCCGACATGCGCGGCATCCTTCCCGGGAATGCGCAAAACGACTACAACAGCGGAATTGTAGCCTCCTTCAACTACCTGTACGAGCTTTCCAACGGGAACCTGGCCAGTGGAATGAATCCTGCGGGCGATGCGGCTGCTTACCAGGCCGACAATGCCACGGGGGCCTACGCCTACCTGGCCAACTACCCCACGTCCGGCACCCCGGCCCAGCAGTTGGAATCCATCATTACCCAGAAGTACATTGCAATGAATATGATCACTTCCCAGGAAGCCTGGAACGAATACCGCAGGACGGGCTATCCCGTTTCGGTCAACACCCAGACGAACGCTTACTTGTCCTTCGCGTCCACGCTTAGCCAGGCCACCCGCCCGGATAAGATGTCGACGAGGATATTGTATCCTGCTTCGGAGTATTCCTCCAACGCGAACAATGTGCCGAACAACATCAGTCCGTTCACTTCGTTAATTTTCTGGGCTCACTAAGTGGTCTATCATTGTTAATCGACTAAAAATGCAAACATGACAGTAAAGCAAAAAATATACCTTGGAATGCTGGCGCTGACGGTGATGGGATTGACCTCCTGCCTGAAGGATGTCAAGAACAACCTGGATCCGGGATTGGGCACCAATAATGTGGTGGAGTTCCTCAATACCTCCGTTCCGGTTTCCTACACAAGCGTTTATCCCCAGTGGGCGAACAGTATCCTCTTCAATAATGACACCGGGGGCTTCAACATCAACGTGGATTGGGCCGGTGCCCAGGCGGTGACGACCCAGGACATCACCGTGACTCTTAGCCTGGACACGGCAGCTTTGAATGCCTTCAACGCCAACCAGGCAACGAATTTCGTCGTTCCTCCCACGGACGTGTACACCTTCCCGAGCACTATTACGATCAAAGCCGGAACCGAAAAAGCGATCAGCCGTGCCGTAATCACTGCTGCCGCCGACTTCGACTTCACGCAGAGCTACGCCATTCCCCTGACCATTTCCGCAGCTTCTTCCGGATCGATCAGTACCAACTACGGGACGGCGATATTTTCCTTTGCCGGACGAAACGCGTATGACGGGCTGTATTCGCTCGATGAATTGCTGGTAGGCTGGGGAGCCTATGGAATCGCTGACGGGATTTCGTACTCCTGGCCGTCCAACATCCAGTTCCTGACCTCGGGGCAGTTCACCAATACGATCCAGACAACTGAGGAGGGCTATTACATGCCGGCCTTCACTACTGGAGGAGGCACCACGGGCTTCGGCGCAACCCAGGTTCAGTTCACGTTCGACGGGACCAGCAACGCGGTAACTGCCGTGACGAACCTCCAACCAGACGATGGACGGGGCAGGGCCTTTGCCATCAACCCGGCAGTAACGAACAGCCGGTATGACCCCACCAGCGGGACCATCTACTGTGCTTACATCATGAGCCAGAACGGACGGCCCCCGCAATACGTCTACGATACACTGGTATTCCAGGGTGCCCGGTAGGGAATCCTAAGTGAAATAACATAGGGCCCGCGACTTGCGGGCCCTTTTTTTTGAGATCATCCCTTTTTTTTGTTATTATAGTAGTCAAATCAAAACGTATGAGAGCGATCGCATGGAGCCTCATTTTAGTGGTCATCGGCCTGGACGTCCGGGCTCAGGAATCCATTACCGGCAGGCCTGCCGAAACCGTCCCTACCATCACCTTGCGAAAGGGTCTTTCCAGGGAACTTTGGGAAATCTACCAGGTGCCTGTGGACAGGAGGAAGGTCAAAAACGGGGAATACAAAGTAGAAGATAACCAAACCAAGGTCCTGGCGAGGGGACAGTACAAGGATGGGAAGAGAGTTGGCGTGTGGGAATTCTACGACGAGGGAGCCACTGTCCAGAAGTATGATTATTCCGATGGAAAAATCGTGTACAACGTACCGGATACCCTGACCATGGTAAAGACCGACTATTCGGTGAGCGTTCCAGTTTCGGATGGCGATACGGTGGTGCCTCCCACTAAAATCGGTGGGGTGAATTATGGCTTTTACCTGCTTTTCGATTACAAGGATCTCCCTCCTCAAATCAAGGGAACGACTGAGAATGTCCAGATGACCTACGTGTTCACCATATCCAAGGAAGGGAAGCTGCTGGACTGGACCGTGTTGTTCGCGGGCCCCAATGTTCAACCCATGACCATCAATGAACCGACAGGCCACCTTCCTGACGATGCCTATGCATTCTCACCGGCGATGGTGAACGGAACTCCCGTCAAAAGCAAACTGAGTTACGTGATCCCCATCCTCGTGGACCATGTAAATGCCACCGGAACCTCGAACGGGAATGTCACTAAGCACATGATGGGCGATCAATGACGTTGGTTGCTACAATTCTTTGAGAATGGCGATGATGTCGAGGTCCCCGAATTTGGGCTCCGCATCCTGAAAAGTTTGCCAGGCCGTTTCCGCAAGGGGCGTACCCAGTCCCACCTGTTTGGCCAGGCGTAAGTCCTTGGCGGCATTCCTGAGGGAAAAAGCGGCCTGGAAACGGTCTTGTAAAATGGCCTCCCCTTTAATTTTCATAAAGGCGTTCCCCAGGGCGCTGTTATTGATCAGGGTGATCAGGTCTTCGGTGTGTATTCCGCGTTGTACAGCGAAGGTTATGGCTTCAGCCAGGCCCTGGGCCTGGATGGCCAATAGTACATTGATGGCCAGCTTTGCGGAATTTCCTGCCCCAGCTTCACCCACGCGCATGACTAACTTACCCATTTGCGACAATATGGGTTTGGCCTTTTGGAAGGCGGCCTCTTCTCCTCCTACCATGATCACCAACTGTCCATCTTCGGCCTGGCGCACGCTGCCGGAGACAGGCGCGTCCAGGTACGTCCAGGACCCGCTGAGCTCCTTGCTGAGTCCGGGGGAGATGGTGCTCATGCTGATGTATAGCTTTTCTCCTCCCGGGC
>CAZJDB010000145.1:0-21568 GCA_964544695.1 uncultured Chitinophagaceae bacterium | reverse complement strand
CATCACCTGTGGATTGCTCGCCTTCATACTCAGCACGATCTGGTGATATTGCTCTTCCCTGGCGATCCTTAGGAATTCCATGGCGCTTTCCACCATACCCATGGGGGTGTCCCCATAGCGGCTCATGATCCTGTCGCTGAGGGAACCGTGATTAGTCCCAATGCGCATCGCCGTACCATATTCCTTGCAAATGGAGATGAGGGGAATAAAGCGCTCCCGAATGCGCTCGAGTTCCTCGGCATACCCGGCATCCGTGTAATCGATAAAAGCGAACTTCTTCTTGTCTACATAATTCCCCGGGTTGACCCTGACCTTTTCCACGATCCTCGCGGCGATTTCCGCCGCATTGGGCGTAAAATGGATGTCCGCTACCAGGGGGGTATCGTAACCCCGTTTCCTTATTTGCTTTTTGATTTCCGCGAGGTTTTCCGCCTCTTTTTTGCTTGGCGCGGTGATCCTCACCATTTCGGCGCCAGCCTCGATGCACCGGATACTTTGCTCCACGGTACCCATGGTGTCCATGGTGTCCGTGGTGGTCATGGTCTGGACCCGTATAGGATGAAAATTTCCCAGGGACAGGTTACCTACCTTTACCTCCATCGTTTTCAGGCGCTTATAGTCCGTTAGCGTTGGACAATACCTCTGCATGGTGCAAATTTACCAATCTTTATCCGGTTGTTGGGGAGTGCTGTGCGCCTTTTCCATTTTATCATGGAGCTCCTTTTCCCTTTGCTCCATAGCGTTCAGCAGTTGTTCCGCCTGTTGCCGGTTGAGCTTGTTTTGAGGTTGGGGAGGGGGTTGCTGCTGTTGTTTTTGGTTCTGTTGTTTCTGCTTGTTCTTGGGTGGAGGGGGTGGCTGCTTTTGCTGTTGCTGTTGTTGCTGCTGGCGCTGTTGTTCCAGCGCTTTTTGAAGGTTGAACCGCGCATCCTGGTCGGAAGGGTTGAGCTTCAATGCTTTTTTATATGCTTCGATGGCTTCGGGCAGCTTCTGTTGTTGCTGCAGGGCCACCCCTTCGTTGTAGTAGGCCTTCTGCTGAAAAGCCTTATCCACGCTGGCCTTGCTGGCCTTATCATAGGCCGAGGCCGCCTCATCTAACTTTTTCCCCTTATATAATGCATTCCCCAGATTGTACTGGCCTACATCGCTCGAGGGCTCCTTGGCCAGCGCATTCTGATAGTCCGTCGCCGCCTGATCGAATTGCTGCTTGTTATACGCATCATTTCCTTTTCGGATCAGGTTATTGGCTTTTTGGGCGCTGGTTCCCAGGGACAACAGGACGACGCCGGCGAGCGTCAGGACGGCCCTCCTGCGTTCGGGGATGCACCATTCCGCCAGGACCAGGATCAGGCCACCCAGGAGGAACCAAAAGAAATAGCTTTGGTATTGGGCGTAGTTGTCATCTTCGTATGATTGACTGCCCATTTCCGAAAGTGATTTTTCCAGGTTCGAGGCGACTGCATCGGTATTTTCATACAATTGATAGGTCCCCTCGGTCTTGGAGGCAATATCCTGAAGTAAGGGCTGATTCAACTTCGAAACGACCACATTCCCCTCGGCGTCCTTTTTCTGTTCCCCTGTGGTGGGGTCTATGATAAAGGCTCCCGTGGGCGATCCAAGTCCGATCGTATGGACGACCACGCCCATGTCATGCAGTTGGCCCGCAATTTTCGGAGCGCTTTCGTCGTGATCTTCCCCATCCGTGATCAGCACCACGGCCTTATATTTTTTTTCCTTGTTGCTGAACATCTGCTGGGCCATCTGCAAGGCCTCCCCTATATTGGTTCCCTGCGTGGGAACAGCCTGTGGTCCGGCGGCGTCCAGGTACATTTTTGCGGCGGCATGATCCGTGCTAAGCGGCATTTGGAGATAGGCATGTCCGGCAAAAATGATCATTCCCACCCGGTCGTCCGGCATGTCATCCAGGAGTCGGCTGATGACTTGCTTGGCCCTGGCCAGGCGCGAAGGTTGCAGGTCCGCCGCCAGCATGCTGTTGCTGACATCCAGCAGGATCATGATGTCCAGGCCATTCCGGCTCACGGTGCTCTGCGTCTTTCGCTGCAGGTTGGCCAATCCCAGGATGATCAGGGCCAGCGCTAAAAGCAGGAGGACGAATTTGACCGTGAATTTCCGGGGACTGTAGTTGCTCGTCAGTTGCTGTACCAATGGAGGATCCCCGATCCGCGCCGTGACCCTTTTTTTCCAGCGCAGTACGGTATAGAAAAGGATCGCCATCAGGGGTAATACCCATAGGCCAAGTAGGAAATAGGTATGTTGAAAGTGCATCATTTTACGCCTTTAAAAAATCCCTGCCCCTTAAGGATATCCTTCGCAAGGGGTACTCCTTCGGCCTGGCCCTCGAAGCTCAGTACGAAGAAATAAGGGTGGTGCCCCTCCTGGATCCAACCCACCACCCAACCCGGTGACTGGATATACGCCAGGGTGTATTGCTCATTCTTTTCCCTTGCCATCAGCCCTTTGACCACGTCCTGGGTTCTATGTTGAAAGGGCAACAGGTCGAAATATAGCTTCTTTATCATCCCCAACTGTTCATCGGGGGAAATGGTCAGTTTGCCGTCGAGGGCCAGAGAATCCACCGCGCCTGTCGTATCCATGTTCCCATAACCCATTGCGCCGATACGGCGATCCATGGTATCCTTTCCCAGCATCCGGGCCAGGGCCATGAAGTAAGCGGTACTGTCGTTGCGAAACGCTTCGGTCAGGGTTGTCCCCCCGATGAGGGTCTTCTCGTCAAAAACTTTGCCCGTTTGTACCCCGATCAGGGTCGTTAACAGATTAAAGGTTGCCCCGGGCGGGAATCGTTTCAGGTACCAGTCCCGGTTATATAGGGTGAATTCGCCCCGCCCGTTATCATACAGGCAGAAACACCCCTTGACATGGGCGGAATCGAAATACGTTTTCAGCTCATCCGCGTTGTCCACGTTATTGAAAGAGCAACCGGCCATGCCTGCGAGCACGGCGCAGATCAGCAGATACTTCATTTAATCACCCCCAGGGATTTCCCGATTTTTGTGAACGCCCCGATAGCCTTATCCAGGTGCTTCTGCTCGTGCGCGGCACTCAATTGAACCCTGATCCGTGCCTGCCCCTTTGCCACCACGGGATAAAAGAAACCGATCACGTAAATCCCCTCCTCCAACAATTGGGCTGCCATTTTCTGGGCCAGGGTGGCTTCGTATAACATGATCGGCACGATGGGATGGTCTCCGGGCTTTATGTCAAAACCGGCCGCGGTCATCTTTTCCCGGAAATACCTGGTATTCCACTCAAGTTTATCCCTTAATTCGGTGGTTTCGGTCAGCATGTCCAGTACCGCGATGGAAGCCCCCACGATATTTGGTGCAAGTGTATTGGAAAAAAGGTAAGGTCTGCTGCGCTGGCGAAGCATCTCGATAATTTCCTTCCGCCCGCTGGTAAATCCGCCCGAAGCGCCCCCAAGGGCCTTTCCCAGGGTCCCGGTAATGATGTCGATCTTTCCCATCACCCCCCTGTATTCGTGTGTTCCACGACCCGTTTTTCCCAGGAAGCCCGAGCTGTGCGATTCGTCGCTCATGACGATGGCGTCGTAGCGTTCCGCCAGCTTGACGATTTCATCCAGGCGCGCAATGGTTCCATCCATGCTGAAGGACCCGTCCGTCACGATGATCCGGCTCCGGACGCCCGAGGCCTCTTTCAATTTGGCCTCCAGGTCCTGCATATCGTTGTGTTTGTACCGGAAGCGCTGCGCCTTGCACAAACGCACTCCGTCTATGATGGAGGCATGGTTCAACTCATCGGATATGATGGCGTCCGATTCGTTGAACAGGGGCTCGAATACACCTCCGTTTGCGTCGAAGCAGGCCACATACAGGATGGTATCCTCGGTGCCCAGGAACGCGGAGATTTTCGCCTCGAGCTCTTTGTGGATATCCTGTGTCCCACAGATAAAGCGGACGCTGCTCATCCCGTAACCCCTCTTGTCCAGGGCCTTGTGCGCGGCATCCATGACCTTTGGATGGGAGGAAAGACCCAGGTAATTGTTTGCACAAAGGTTGATCACCGTTTTTCCGTTCACCAGGATTTCCGCCCCCTGTTCGCTGGAAATGATCCGTTCTTTCTTAAAGAGGCCCTCCGATTCTATGCCGTCCAATTCCTGCCTTAACCTATGCACCAGATTTTCATTCATATTAGCGGGTTTGGCAGCAAAAATAAAGGTTGGGGTGTAACATCCGGGTCGACTCCTGCGTCTATTATTGTGGCGCTCACCATTGTCTCCATCTTGTAATTGAAAATCAATCAGTTGCATTTATCCGCCGGATAGGTGTAACTTTTTAGCGTATTGGACGTAATACTATGACGCGCCGGAGGCGCGCCAACACTTAAACCCCCGATCTTACAGCTTCACCCCTTATGACCCTTCAGGACTATAATCTATGTGTGACTCAGTACGCAGACAATGTGTACCGGTTCATAGTTAAGAACCTGGGCCATGAAGAGGATGCCAAGGACGTGGTTCAGGCCTCATTTGAAAAATTATGGCTGAACCGGGAACAGGTGGATGCGGCCCGTTGCAAATCCTATCTTTTCTCGATCGCCTATCACCAAATGATCGACCACATCCGGAAAAACAAAAGGGTACAACTGAAGGATGAATTCCGTGAAGATTCCAGGGTGGAGGATACTCAGGTCAGTGATGCCCGGAGGATCCTCCATGAAGCATTGGGAAGATTGAATGAAATTCAAAAAAGCCTGATTATGCTGAAGGACTATGAAGGATACAGCTATGCGGAAATCGGCCAGATCACCGGGCTAAATGAGAGCCAGGTGAAAGTGTACCTTCACAGGGCCAGGTTGCAGCTCAGGGAATACATCGTTAAAATGGAGAACGTACTATGACACTCACACGGTATAATTACGAGGAATTCTTCCTGCTCTATATCGACGGTGAGCTGGGAGAGGAAGACCGCACGTCGGTGGAAACCTTCGTCAGGGTGAATCCTGACCTGGGAGAAGAATTGCAGCAATTGCAAAGGGCGGTGCTGGTCCCGGATGAGATCTTTTCCCTTGACAAAGGCCTTCTGTATATGGAAGAGCCCACTCCTAAGGCGGCTGTCTATCAAATCCGCATGAGGGCCATCCTCGCCGCCGCCTCGGTAATCCTGCTTGCGGCGGCTGCCTTTTGGCTCATCAGGGCGAACCGCGGGACTTCCTTCGTTCAGAGCGCCCCACATGTGGCCATCGCACCGACCCATGCCCCCGCCACCCAGCCCACGGTTGCTAGCGCGCCGACGCCGGGTCCCGGCACCGTCGTGACACATCTGCATACTGTCCGGGTGTCCCGCCACCTCAGCGATGCCGGTCCGATACGCATCCTGGATACGCCGCAAGTCATTGTCGCAAGGGACCTGCAACCCGTCGCTCAACCCACGGACGCCGCCCCCAGGCCGATCCTGACTGTCTCCGGGCCCATCCCTTCTCATGATGTGGCCGTTGCAAACAATGAAAATAATCACCCAACTGTAACAACAACGAGCGCTGTTTCGTATCACACATTAGAGGATACGGATCAGAAAAATGCAGGTGACAAGATCCTTTTCGTTCGCGCCGACCAGGTGATGACCGGAGGGGTAAAAGGTCTCTTTCGCAAGGCCGGACGGGTGATCAAGCGCTCTGCTTCCTTGAGCGCCGAAAACGTCCACCCTGATCCCGATGCTGAATAAACATTCATTGATCACATTCAAACACCCTTTTATGCGGCATTTGGGAATTTTATGCGCACTGCTCGGCATGGGCCTTCAAGGATGGGCGCAAGACACGACAAAACGGACCGGGGATACTGTCAGGGTAGGCGGGATCACGATTATCAACAACGACTCCCATGGAGATGACGGCGGGGGGGTCCTGATCGACAGCACCGGGAAATGGCACCACCATTACTACGGCGGCCATAACTCGAAGGTTCACACGGATTTCCTGCAGATCGATTTCGCCTTCGACAACTACACCGACAATACGAATTACAATTCAGCCGCGGCGCAGGCTCTTTCCCCCGGCGCGAGCGCCAACCGCTTTGCCTTGCGTACGGGTAAATCCATCAATTTCAACCTTTGGTTCTTCATGCAAAGGATCAGCCTGTACAAAAACATCATAAACCTCAAATACGGGCTGGGTATAGAAACGCACAACTACCGCTACACCAGTAACATACTTTATACCCAGAACCCATTGCAGATCGCCGAGCAGGATACCATCAGTTACAGCAAGAACAAACTGGCGACCGATTACCTCACGGTTCCCGTAATGCTCAATTTCAGATTCAACCCGGGCCACGAAACGCCCGTGGCCCTCAGCGTGGGCATGAGCGCGGGGTACCTTTATTCCTGCCGCCAGAAGACCATCAGCGGAGAACATGGCAAGCAATTCACGCATAGTTCCTTCAATATCGAACCCTGGCGCATCGACTATGTGGCCGAGTTCATGGTGGGCCCCCTGGGATTGTTCGCGACCATGGATATACGGTCCATGTATAAATATGGATTGGATATTGTCCCTTATACGGTGGGTGTACGATTTAATTACTAAGTCTCGTATAAACTTTTCAACCTATCTGTCGTCCAAATTTTGCGACCGCGTCGAAAGGCACGGTCGCAAAATAATTCGCCCTTTTTAACGTTTCTATAAGGTAGAAAATCCGGTTCAATGACGACGATCTTATCCAGGTGCCTGCTCCTTGTCGGGAGCGCCCTATCTATGCTTGCCTCTTCCCTTTCTTCACCTGTTCAAGCCCAGGCACGTGCCGGGGAGGTTTTGACAACCACCGGCTATTATATCATAGTCGACAAAGCGGCAAATGCCCTGTACGTATATAGTACTCAGGGTAGGATACTGACCTACCGCGCCGTTTTCGGAGAAGGCGAGCCGGGGGAAAAAATGATGGAGGGAGACAATAAGACACCGGTGGGACTCTACCACATCGTAGCCAAAAAAATCCATCCCCAGTGGGGCCCTTTTCTCTTGTTGGATTATCCCAATGGAGATGACATCCGCAAATTCAATGAACGAAAGGCCAACGGTCGGATCCCCGCGACGGCCAGGATTGGCGGAGGCATCGGCATTCACGGGACCCGCGTCGACGAAGACTTCGCCGTCGACCGGCTTCAAAACTGGACCTGGGGTTGTATTTCGGTGAAACACCTGGAAGCCCGTCACCTCTTCGACATCATCCCGGTTGGTACGGAAGTGCTCGTGCGCTAGCTACTGCTTCCCTTTCTTAATGTCCTCCACGACTCCGGGATCCAGCAGCGTCGTCGTATCGCCCAGGTTCTCCAGTTCCCCTTCCGCAATTTTTCGCAAAATGCGGCGCATGATCTTCCCGCTACGCGTTTTAGGCAACCCTGCAACGAATTGAATCTTGTCGGGCTTCGCGATGGGCCCTATGATCCGGCTGACGGTAGCCGAAATATCTTTACGCATTAGATCACTTGGCTCCCCGCTAAAAATCACATAGGCATAGATGCCCTGACCCTTGATCTCATGAGGGTATCCAACGACCGCGCTTTCCACCACGCCATGGTGCATGTTGATGGCGTTTTCTACTTCCGCCGTGCCGATCCTGTGCCCGCTTACATTGAGCACGTCGTCCACCCTTCCCGTGATCCTGTAGTTCCCGGAATCATCGCGCAAGGCTCCGTCCCCGGTAAAATAAAGGTTCTCGTAAGTAGCGAAATAGTTTTTCCGGCAGCGGTCAGGGTCTCCGTATGTCGTCCTGATGATCGAAGGCCATGGAAATTTTATGCAAAGGTTTCCGCCAACCCCGTTCCCCTTCACCTCTTTGCCGTTTTCATCCACCAGGACCGGTTGTACACCCGGCAGTGGCAGCGTCGCAAAAGAAGGCTTTGCAGGCGTAACTCCCGCCAGGTTGGAGATCAGGATCCCCCCCGTTTCGGTTTGCCACCACGTGTCCACGATCGGACAGCGGCCCTTCCCTATATTTTCGTCATACCAGTGCCAGGCCTCCTCGTTAATGGGTTCACCCACGGTCCCAAGGACGCGCAGGGAGTCCAGGTTGTACCGGTTTACCGGGTCCGTCCCGAACACCATCAGGGAACGGATGGCGGTGGGCGCGGTGTACAGGATATTGACCTTGTGCTTCTCCACGATGGCCCAGAATCGACCGGCATCGGGCCAGGTCGGTACTCCTTCGAACATCAGCGAAGTTGCCCCTGCGCCCAGGGGCCCGTATACAATATAGCTGTGCCCCGTGATCCAGCCAATATCAGCGGTGCAGAAATACATTTCGCCTTCCTTGTATTGAAAGACATTCACGAAGGAATAACAGGTATAGATCATGTAGCCGCCGTGGGTATGGACCACTCCTTTCGGCTTACCCGTGGACCCGGAAGTATACAGGATGAAAAGCGGGTCTTCCGAGTCCATGACGGTTGCTGGAAAATCCGAATCCCCTACGCGCTTTATTTCATCCTCCCACCAGACATCACGTCCCTCAATCATGCTGACGGGAGTACGCGTGCGCGTATACACGATCACGCGCTTCACGAAGGGGCAGGTCACCAACGCGTCATCGATCACCGATTTCAGAGGGATATCTTTTGCGCCCCGGAAGGCTCCGTCACAAGTAATGACATATTCCGCCCGGGCATCCTGCAACCTGTCCGAGATGGATTGGGCCGAGAAACCACCGAAGATTACCGAATGGATGGCGCCGATTCGCGCACAGGCCAGAACGGCTATCGCCAGTTCGGGTATCATCCCCATATATATGCAGACGCGGTCTCCCTTTTGTACCCCATTGTTCTTCAACACCCAGGCAAATTGACAAACTTTCGCATGCAGTTGCCGGTAAGTCAATGTCCTGTTTTGTTCAGCGGGATTGTTGGATTCCCATACCAGGGCGGCCTGATCGCCCCTGGCCTCAAGGTGACGGTCGAGGCAGTTCTCCGTGATGTTGAGCCGTCCACCCAGGAACCATTTCACGTTGGGTTCTTTGAAATTCCATTCCAACACCTTGTCCCAAGGTTTGCGCCAGAAAAACTGGCTTGCGATTTTCGCCCAGAATCCTTCCGGATCGGAAACGCTTTCTTTATAGGCTTGGTGGTATTCTTCTAACGACTTTATCTGGTATGGGTATGACATGACAAACAATTATACGCAAATATAGTGCTGGCGCTCGTTCATTTGTAACTCCCGCGCGTGGCGCGCCCACCGCGGGCCGGTCGCCGTGCGACGCACTTTGAATTTTTTGCCCTAGGTTTGTACCTATGTCCATTGACGTTCAACACCTGACAAAAAGATACGGAGAACAGGTCGCAGTGAACGACCTGTCCTTCTCGGTGAGCCCCGGCGAAATCGTGGGCTTCCTGGGTCCAAACGGCGCGGGCAAGTCCACCACTATGAAAATCATCACCGGTTACCTGGAAGCGGACGAAGGCGTCGTCCGGGTGGAGGGCAAAAGCGTCCGGGAAGATCCGATGTCGACAAAGCGGGTCATCGGCTACCTGGCCGAATCCAATCCCCTCTATTATGATATGTACGTGAAGGAATACCTTCATTTTATCGCAGACGTCCATCGCCTGGGGGCAAATGCCAAAGGCAGGATTGACGAAGTCATCGGCCTGACGGGTCTGACACCTGAATACAAAAAAACCATCGGCTCTCTATCCAAGGGATATAAGCAAAGGGTCGGATTGGCTGCGGCCCTGCTCCACAATCCTGCTGTTTTGATCCTGGATGAACCCACCTCAGGCCTGGATCCCAATCAGATCATCGAGATCAGGGACCTGATCCGGCACCTCGGAAAGGACAAAACCGTTCTTTTTTCCAGCCATATCCTCCAGGAAGTGGAAGCACTCTGTGACAGGGTCATCATCATCCATAAAGGCAACCTCGTTGCAGATGCCCGCCTGGAAGAATTGAAGGCGAACGCCGGAGAAAAGGAAGAGGTGATCCTAATCGTCAAGGAATCCATCCCCCCCGAAATATTTACCTCCGAATCCCTGATCGGCGATTGTGTGGAAAGCACAGCCGGGCACTGGACGCTAACCACCGTTAGTTCGGTCGATTTAAAGAAACGTTTACTGGAACTGGCTTTGCAGAACAACTGGAACATCGTTTCTTTGCACAGCCAATCAGGCAGCCTGGAAGCTATATTCAGGTCTTTGACTAAATAAAATACCATGAGCTACATTGCAGACGTACATGCCAGACAAATCCTGGATAGCCGGGGTAATCCTACCATTGAAGTGGATGTGATCACAGAAGACGGACAATTGGGGCGCGCCGCCGTGCCTTCCGGGGCCTCGACCGGCAAGCACGAGGCGGTTGAACTCAGGGATGGAGACAAGAGTATTTACATGGGCAAGGGCGTCCTGAAGGCCGTGGCCAATGTCAATGATATTATTGCCGAAGAACTCATCGGCCAGGAAGTCAGCGATCAACCGGGCATCGACGCCCGCATGATCGAACTCGATGGCACCGAAAACAAAAGCAAACTAGGGGCCAACGCCATCCTGGGCGTATCCATGGCCGTAGCCAAAGCCGCCGCCATGGAATGCGGTCTTCCCCTTTATCGCTATATCGGTGGTGTGAACAGCACCGTATTGCCCATCCCCATGATGAATATCCTAAACGGGGGCGTGCACGCCGACAATAAAATCGACTTCCAGGAATTCATGATCCTCCCCCTGGGTGCCGATTCCTTCAGCGAAGGGCTGCGCTGGGGCGTGGAAATCTTCCATCACCTCAAAAGTGTTCTGAAGAAAAAAGGGTACAGCACCAACGTGGGCGATGAGGGTGGTTTCGCACCCGAAATGGGCAGCAACGAGGAAGCCATCGAAACCGTGCTCAAGGCCATTGAGGACGCAGGCTTCAAGGCCGGATCCCAGATTGGCATCGGCATGGACGCCGCCAGCAGCGAAATGTACCAGGACGGCGGAAAATACCTCTTTTACAAGAGCTCCAAGAAGGTGATCAGCCGCGAAGAGATGGTAGCCTATTGGGCGGACTGGGTAAAGAAATATCCCATTGTCACCATAGAGGACGGTATGGCCGAAGATGACTGGGAAGGTTGGGAACAGATGACCGCCGTTTTGGGGAAGAAGATCCAATTGGTAGGCGACGATATATTTGTCACCAACGTCAAGAGGCTCCAGGAAGGCATCGACAAAGGTGTTGCCAACAGCATCCTCATCAAGGTGAACCAGATCGGTACGATCACCGAGACCATCGATGCCGTCCGCCTGGCCCAAAACAACAGCTACACAACGGTCATGAGCCACCGCAGCGGTGAAACAGAGGATACGACGATCGCGGACCTGGCCGTGGCACTGAATTGCGGTCAAATCAAGACGGGATCGGCCTCGCGCACGGACCGCATGGCCAAGTACAATCAACTGATCCGCATCGAAGAGGAGCTGGGATCGTCGGCGATTTACCCCACGGGGAAGATTAAAAATTTCCACTAACTTTAGGTATGCTCTCCCGCATTCCTGCCTGGCTCAAGAACCGTTACATCCTCACCACGATCGCGTTCGTGCTGTGGATGCTGTTCTTCGACCGCAACGATCTCTTCACCCAAATGGAAAGGACCAGGGACCTGAGAGCCCTGGATAGGAGCAAGCAGTATTACAGCCACCAGATCGACACCGCCCGGAAACAACTGGACCAGATGATCCACAATCCCGCTGCCCTGGAAAAGCTGGCCCGTGAGAAATTCCGTATGAAGCGCGACAACGAGGACGAGTTCGAAGTCCCCGATCAGGCTGCCAAATAGTGGCCATACGTGACCTACCCACCTAAATTAGCGGGCGCCTGCACAATTTTCCTTTGCTGACGCCGTTTTTAAAGATAAATAACCCGCAAATCTTGCCTATGAGCGAATTTACTCCCGAGGACCTTATCTTATACTTGTACGGTGAAACAGAGGAAACCTTGACGGCCCGCATCAAAGAAGCCCTGGAAAGCGACTGGGCCCTCCGCGAAAAGCTTTCGGTACTGAAAACGTCAAGGGACCGCCTCCATTCTTCAGAACCCCTTTCCCCCTCACCTGCGACCCTGGAAAGACTCATGGCTTACGCCAGGGAAAAGGCGAAAATCAACCAGTAGGCTTCACCTACTCGTTGTACCTTAGGCACGCAGACGCGCGCCACGGGCGTCGCCAATACTATGACTATCCACCAGCGGTACGAATTTATCATTGACTATTTCGAAGAACATTCCCCCGAGCCGGAAACCGAACTCGTTTACGACAACCCTTACGAGTTACTGGTTTCGGTAATTCTATCGGCCCAGTGTACCGACAAGCGGGTGAACATGACTACCCCCGCCATCTTCAAAAAATCCCCCGACGTAGAAAGCCTGTCCAAGGCGAACCTGGAGGACGTCTTCAACCTGATCAAAAGCATCTCCTATCCGAACAACAAGGCCAAGCACCTCATTGGCATGGCAACCATGGTAGTGGAAAAATTCCACGGGCAAATCCCGCTCACCGTGAGTGAACTTTTGGAACTCCCCGGGGTCGGCCGAAAAACCGCCAACGTCATTACCTCTGTCATCGACAACCAGCCAAATATGGCCGTGGATACCCACGTTTTCCGTGTAGCCGCACGCGTAGGCCTCACCAGGAACGCCCGGACGCCCCTGGAAGCCGAAAAGCAACTGGTCCGCCACATACCGGTGGACCTGATCCATAAAGCACACCACTGGCTCATCCTGCATGGCCGCTATATATGCGTGGCCCGGACGCCGAAGTGTTGGGAATGCGGGGTGCAGCAGGCATGTTTGTACTATCAAAAACTCATTAAAGAGGCGTGAACCGCTTAAAAAAATACATTACGTCTCACCAGGTCAGCCTGGCATTGAGGGTCACGTTCAGCATCGTCTCACCGCCCATATTGTTTTATTATTTGCACATGCTGCCCATCGGCGCAGCCCTTTCGTTGGGCGCCCTCGGCACAAGCCTCACGGATACACCCGGGCCTCCGGAACACCGCAGGAACGGATTTTACGCAAGCATAGCCCTGAATTGCCTGGTTGCCATCATCACAGGTTTCACCCATTCCTGGCCCATTATCCTGGGGTTGGAAATCGTCGCCTTCAGCTTCCTGTTGAGCTACCTGTCCGTTTTCGGAACCAGGGCCGGATCGGTGGGCAGCATGGCCCTCCTCATCCTTATCCTGAACAGCGATCCTTCGAGGCGGACCCAGGCGCAAGTCCTTGAAAATGGCCTCCTGATCGGGTTAGGCGGAGTTTGGTATGCCTTCCTCAGCCTGGTATTATACCGCCTCTTCCCCTATCGCCTTGCCCAGCAGGCCGTGGGTGAATCGATCATCTCCACCGCCGCCTACATGAGGACCAAAGCGCGCTTTTACCGGGAGGGAGAATCCGTGGAAGCGGCGCTCGACGAGCTTCTCAAAGAGCAGGTGGTCCTGCAAAGTCAACAGGACCAGGTCAGGGAGCTGTTGTTCAAAGCCCGCCGGATCGTCAATGACTCTACCCCGAAAGGGAGGATCCTGCTCTCGATGTTCCTCGATTCGGTGGACCTTTTCGAAGGGATCCTTTCTACGCAACAGGACTACCATTTTCTTCAGGAACAGTTGGAGGGCACCGACGTGCTTCCCCAAATCGCCATCCTGATCGAATCCATGGCGGATGAACTGGAAGCCATCGGCATTGCCATCCAAGCGTCCACCGCTTTTAAGGAAGGCGATGTCGTAAAGGCTGAATTCCAGAAGCTGCAGGGAAGCCTTGAGGCGCTGAAGGGAACCTGGGGCGCAACGCACCCCGAAGCGTGGCTCAGCCTTCAGCTCATCCTTAGTAATATAAAGGATATACGCGACCGCATGCATCGCCTCAGTTTGTATACGTACTACGATACACAAACGGGAGCAAAGGAAGAACTCGACTTCGCGCGCTTTATCTCACATCAACCTATTGATGCACAAGAGTTTGTGGACAATCTTACCATGCATTCGCAGGTATTCCGACACGCCATCCGTCTCTCCCTGGCTATGCTGGCAGGATATATCGTTTCCCGCATCCTCCCCTTTGGACATGGGTATTGGATCCTGCTGAGCATTTCCGTGATACTTAAGCCCCTGTTCGGGTCCACCAAAAAACTGTATCTCCAACGCCTGGGGGGAACCTTGGTGGGCGCGGTCATCGGGGGAGTCCTGCTTTATTATGTGACGAGCGAACAGGTCTTGCTGGGGCTCATGATCCTAATGATGATCGTTGGATATAGCCTCCTTAGGCAGAACTATTTCTTTTTTTGCATCCTCCTGACCATATTCGTGTTGATCGCCTTCCATTTCCTGTACCATCGTGATTTCAAGGAAATCGTCGAGGACCGGGTGATCGATACCGTTATCGGATCCGCAATTGCTTTGGTATCCGGCTTCATTTTCATACCCAGTTGGTCCCACGAAACCATGATGAAGAATATGCTGGCGATGATCACGGCGGGAGAAACGTATTTCGATTTGGTTGCCCGCTCCTATACCGGCAGGGAGGTTCCGGTGGAAGATTTCAAGCTCGCCAGGAAGGATGCTTTTGTGGCCCTGGCCAACCTATCCGATAATTTCCAGCGTGTGTTGACCGAGCCCCGGAGTAAGCGACGGAATGTACCCTACATGCACGCCTACGTCGTTTCCTCCCAACTGTTCGTCGCCCATTCGGCTTCCCTGGCGCAATATAATCAGGATCAGAAAAAGGGATTTTCTGGGGAAAAGGTCAACACTATTGCCGGCGACGTACACACACACCTGGAAAATGCGCGGCGATACTTGCAGGGAGAGCCTCCTGTGCCACAGGTCCCGCGCGCCGCATCCGGCGAGGCCGGTGACGCCGTGTCCGATCAATTTGTCATTATCGACACCCTGTCCAGGGACATCGAAAACGCCGCCCGTAAATTTGCCGGAGCTTCTTAAACGTACTTTCTCAGCTCGATAACCAACTCTTCCTTGGTAATGGGAATCCCCATCGTCTTATGGTACCCTTTGGCATCTATCAAATACTTATCCCTGAGGATGCGGATGAGCTGCCCGTTATTGATCTCGGGTACGACGACCGTTTCGAATTGATCCAGCATATGTCCGAGGTTCCTGGGGAAAGGACGTACGTAACGGAGGTGCGCATGCGAAATAGCGTGTCCTTCTTCCAGGAGTTGTTGCACCGCGCTTTTGATGGCGCCGTAGGTGGACCCCCAGCCCAGTACCAGTACTTTCCCTTTGGCGGGACCGCTGTCTATGCTTTGTTCGGGAACGTAATCGGCAATCCTCTCGACCTTTTCCTCCCTTATCCTCACCATTTGCTGGTGATTCTCGGGATCGTAGCTGACGGCTCCCGTGACATTTTGTTTCTCGAGGCCCCCGATCCGGTGTTCCAGGCCGGGTGTTCCGGGCTTGGCCCAGGGTCGAACCCCTTTCTCATCCCTCAGGTAGGGCAGGAAGTGATCTTCTCCTTCCCCAAGTCCCGTTTTGAATGAAACCGTGATGGGCGGAAGGTCGGCGCTTTTGGGAAAGCGCCAGGGCTCCGCCCCGTTGGCTATATAACCGTCACTCAGGAAAATGACGGGCGTCATGTGCTGAACCGAAATGCGCACGGCCTCATAGACCGCAAAGAAGCAATCGCTGGGCGTACTGGCCGCGACGATGGGCATGGGGCACTCCCCGTTGCGACCGTAATAGGCTTGCAGCAGGTCGCTTTGTTCCGTCTTCGTGGGAAGGCCCGTGGAGGGGCCGCCCCTTTGGACGTCCACGACGACGAGGGGAATTTCCAACATAACCGCCAGGCCTATGGCCTCACCCTTCAGAGCCAACCCCGGACCGGAGGTCGAAGTGACGCCGAGAGAGCCCCCGTAGCTGGCTCCTATGGCCGCGGTGACCCCGGCGATCTCGTCCTCGGCCTGGAAGGTTTTTACGCCAAATTGCTTATACCTGCTCAGTTCGTGGAGAATGTCCGAAGCCGGGGTAATAGGATAGGTACCCAGGAACAGGGTCAGCCCGCTTTTTTGGGAAGCCGCGATCAGCCCATACGCCAGGGCCTGGTTGCCCATGATGGACCGGTATACCCCCGGTTCCATCCTGGCCCTTTGGACCTGGTAGCGCGTCGTGAAGGCCTCGACCGTATCCCCAAAATGATATCCCGCTTTCAGGACCTTGATATTGCTTTGCAGAATTTCCTCCTTCTTACCGAATTTTTCCTCCAGGAAACTGATGGTACTGTCCAGGTTGCGGTTGTACATCCAATATAGGTACCCCAGGACAAACATATTTTTGGCGCGGTCCTTTTCCTTGGTGCCCATCGTGAATTCCTTCAAGGCTTCGCGGGTCATCTTGGTCACGTCCATCTTCACCACTGCATAATTGTCCAGTGTTCCGTCTTCCAAAGGATTCACGCTATCCGGGTATCCCGCCAGACGCAGGTTCTTGGCATCGAATCCGTCCTCGTTGACAATGACCCTGCCTCCCTTCTTGAGGGACTTGATGTTTACCTTTAGCGCCGCTGCGTTCATTGCCACCAGTACGTCGTACTGGTCACCGGGCGTATAGATTCGGTCGCTTGAAAAATGGAGTTGGTAACCGCTCACCCCGGGAAGTGTCCCCTGCGGGGCTCTGATCTCCGCGGGAAAATCCGGAAAGGTGGCCAGGTCGACGCCCAGCAGGGCGGTATTGTTCGTGAACTGGCTCCCCGTCAATTGCATACCGTCTCCGGAATCACCGGCGAACTTGATCACCACATCCTTGACCATTTCATTTTGACTTTCCATATAGCACTTTTGCGTTTAATATCAAAGTTAGTACACACGGTCCTCTTAACACAATTTTTAAGGTAAGCTTTTGGGCTTGGCACAACCCTTGTTCGGCGTGGGGTAGTATTATTAACCTTAAAAAACTTTTTTTATGAAAAACACCAGTATCAACCTGCTGGCTGCGGCTGCAATCAGCTCGGTCCTATTTGCGTTCACTGCTCCCAGCCATTCCATTTTGGCCACCGCCATCAAAGGTAAGGTCTCGCCCGCAGATGGCGCCGTCGCGGTAGTGGCGGTTTCCGCCACCGATTCGGCCAAGGGCGTTATCTCGGATGGGATGTTCCTGATCGACACTAAGCCGGGCACCTACAAGGTCACCGTGCTCGCCAAGACCCCGTACAAAGACCTGGTCAAGGATAACGTCGAGGTCATGGATGGGAACACCACGGACATGGGCACCATCACCCTGCAACAGTAGGCGCATCCTTGTGATGCCAT
The DNA here is from genome assembly GCA_964544695.1 of uncultured Chitinophagaceae bacterium. GTDB lineage: Bacteria > Bacteroidota > Bacteroidia > Chitinophagales > Chitinophagaceae > Dinghuibacter. The sequence goes on along the minus strand of CAZJDB010000145.1, from coordinate 4,308 downwards.
AGATGCAGACTGGCATAACTCCGGTAGGGGCTCCATTTGGAAGAAATCTTCAGGAGCCTCTCCCGGAATGCCTTTTTGTTGCCCGGACGCAGACGGTATATTTTGATCATAGCTTGTTGTAAACCCAAGTCTCCGGCCGAAAAGACGTCCTCGCGTCCCAGGGCGAACATCAGAAACATTTCCGCCGTCCACTGACCCACCCCCTTGATTTGCGTCAGGTACGCCAGGACCTCGGCGTCCGGCATCGCCTGAAGGACCCCTAAGGAAATCCCCGATTCGAGGTCGAAACGGGCGATGTTGTGTATATAGGCCGCTTTGGCATTAGACAGCCCTATTGCCCTTAAAGAAGCTACCGGAGTCGCCAGGACCCGCTCAGGCGTGGGTTCTCCCCCATACAGGTCCATAAAACGCTGCCGTATAACCGAAGCGACCCGGGTGGACAGTTGCTGGGCCATGACCGCCACCGTTAGGTACAGCCAGAGGTCCTTACGAACCGTGAGTTCCATAGCCGGATGCCCTACCAGCAAGGGCTTCAGGCGTTCATCGAGGGACAAATGCGCAAAATACGGGGGTCGTTTGGAGCCCATTTGGTAATATTAAGTTCACAATTATTTAATCTGCATTTAAAGTTAAATATACAGTTTGATAATATTGAAGTTCAATCTTTGACAAACCTTTTGAGGTGAAAAAACATTACAAGACGATTGTCCTATCCGACCTGCACCTGGGCATCAAGAATTCGAGGGTCAAAGAAGTGGTGGAATTCCTCAAATCCCATACCTGCGATACGCTCCTCCTCAACGGCGACATAATAGACGGGTGGCAACTGAAGAAATCCGGAAGTTGGAAAAGCAAGCACACCAAGTTTTTCAAACTCATCATGAAGTGGATTGCCAAGAATGACACTAAGGTTATTTACCTGAGGGGCAACCACGACGACTTCCTGGACGAAATCCTCCCCTTTTCCCTGGGTAATTTCAGTATCAAGCGTCACCACATCCATCACAGTGGCAAAAATAGGTACTACGTGGTGCACGGGGACATTTTCGATACCGTGACCACGAAGCTCAAGTGGCTGGCCAAGCTGGGCGATATAGGCTATACCTTCCTCCTCTGGCTCAACCGGCATTATAACAACTACAGGGTAAAGAAAGGCCTTCCTTACTACTCCCTCTCCCAGGTGGTCAAGCAAAAGGTGAAACAGGCGGTGAGCTTCATATCCGATTTCGAGGAGCAGCTCGCCGAGGTAGCAAAGGCCAACCATTGCCAGGGAGTGATTTGCGGGCATATTCACCAGCCCGCCAATAAAATGATCGGGAATATTCACTACCTTAATAGTGGCGATTGGGTGGAAACCATGAGCGCCCTCGTGGAGGATGAGCACAATGAATGGCACATCATCCACTTTGCGGATTGGGAAATCACTCAAACAGCGAAGGCAGCCGATGAATCTGTGATGGCTGCCGGGCCTGCCGGCTGGCTTTTGCAACCGGCGTGAAGTATTTGAACCCCCGAAGCCATGGAGAGCCGTTCGTTCATTTTTGCCGTGCAGGGAGAAGGTAGGGGTCACCTCACCCAAGCCATTTCGGTTTATGAAATGCTGACCAGCCGTGGGTTTAAAGTCCACGCCATCCTGGTGGGCACCAGCCAGCGCAGGGACCTCCCCGAATTTTTCCGCAAGAAGGTGCAGTGTCCCATCATCCCCTTCCAAAGCCCCAACTTTGCTACCGATCCCCGTAACAAGTCCATTAAGCTGGGACGCTCCGTCTGGAAAACCCTCAGGGGGCTGAAAAAATATGCCCGGAGCCTGAAAATGATCCGGGAAACCATAGCGCAATACAAGCCCGACGCCATCATCAATTTTTACGAACCCCTGATGGGTTGGTATTCCTGGCGAAACAAGAGGAACACCAAGATCATCTGCATAGGCCACCAATACATATACCTGCATCCCGATTTCGAATTTCCGGCAGGTCGTTGGACGGACCGTTTCACGATCCGGAAATTCACGCGTCTGACCGCGATGGGAGCCGACGCCCTCCTGGCCCTTTCCTTTTATCCTTTGCCGCCGGCGCCCAACCCCAAACTCAAAATCCTGCCGCCCCTGCTGCGCAAGGAGGTCTTCGAACAGGATATCCATCACCAGCCCTTTCTCCTGGCCTACGTCCTGAACGCGGGCTATATGAGCGATATCATCCAATGGCACAAGGAGCACCCGGATGTGGAGATGCACTGCTTCACGGACAGCAAGGCAGTCAAGGGCAAATGGCGCTACGACGACACCCTTTGCTTCCATTCCCTGGACGATAAAAAATTCCTCACCCTCATGGCCAGTTGCCAGGGTTTGGTGTGCACCGCCGGATTCGAATCGGTTTGCGAAGCCATGTACCTTGGAAAACCTGCCCTGATGATCCCCGTGGGGGGGCATTTCGAGCAGTTCTGCAATGCCCGCGACGCCGTCAGATCCGGGGCCGGCATTTACGATACCGAATTCAAGATTGACCGCCTGCTGGACTATATTCCCGAATACAAGCCCTCCGAAAATTACAGGCGCTGGATCAAAGGCGTGGAATATGACGTACTGGGCGTCATCGACAAGGTCCTACCGCCAACCGATCAATTGAAACTGATGGTCACGCTTCCGTCCTTCTCGTCTTTGAGCAGGACGCCCAGCTCCTGAAGCTGGTTGCGGATTTTATCCGAGGTAGCATAGTCTTTCCGGGTCCGCGCATCTTTCCGAAGGGTAATAAGTAATTGCAGTACGCCGTCCAGGACGTGGTTGTTCCCTCCTTTCTCGTCGACCAGCCCGAAAATATCTTCCAAAAAGGTCTTGAAATACGACTTCAACCGCTCAAGTACAGGCTCCCCTAGCGGAGGCACATGCCCATCCCGGATACCATTGATGATAGGCACCAGCTCGAACATATTCGCCAAAACTTTGGCTGTGTTGAAATCGTCATTCATAAACTCGTCCATTCCGTCGAGCAAACCGGAGACACGGGCGTCGAGCTCGGACGGTGCCCCTGCAACCAGGCGCCCCAAAACCTCGTAAGCCTCCCAGAGGCGACGCAATCCCTTTTCTGCTGCCTTCAGGGCCTCGTTCCCGAAGTCCAGGGTGCTCCGGTAGTGCGTCTGCAGGATGAAGAAACGGATGGTCATGGGAGAATACGCCTGCTCCAGCAGGGGATGCGTTCCGCTGAACATTTCCGTCAGCTTGATCACGTTGTTGTAGCTCTTCCCCATTTTTCGCCCGTTGATGGTGATCATGTTGTTGTGCAGCCAGTAACGCGCGGGCATGGAATGGTTGCTAACCGTGCTTTGGGCGATTTCGCATTCGTGGTGTGGAAAGATCAGGTCCATTCCGCCTCCGTGAATGTCGAATTGTTCACCCAGGTACTTCGTGCTCATGGCCGAGCATTCGATGTGCCAACCCGGGAAGCCTTCTCCCCACGGGCTGGTCCAGCGCATAATGTGCTCAGGAGGGGCATTTTTCCACAAGGCAAAATCCGGTTTGTGCCGCTTTTCTTCCTGGTTATCCAATTCGCGGCCGCTTTCCTCCATATCTTCTAAAATTCTACCGCTCAGTATTCCGTAGGGCTGGCTCTCATGCCGGTAGTGTTCGTTGTATTTTTCGACGTCAAAATACACCGATCCGTTCACCACGTATGCATAACCGTCCCTGATGATCTGTTCGATCATGTTGATCTGTTCAACGATATGGCCGGTGGCGGTAGGTTCTATGCTGGGTTCCAGGTTATTGAATTTGCGCATGGCCCAATGAAACAGGTTGGTATACTTTTGGACCAGCTCCATGGGTTCCAGTTTTTCCAGTACCGCTTTTTTCGAAATCTTATCCTCCGCTTCCCTGCCCTCCTCTTCAAAATGACCCGCATCCGTGATGTTCCGGACGTAGCGCACCGTATAACCCAGGTGTCTGAGGTATCGATAAATCACATCGAACGTAATGAAAGGGCGCGCATGCCCAAGGTGCGATTCTCCGCTGACCGTCGGGCCGCACACGTACATTCCCACCCTTCCCGGGATCAATGGGACAAACGCTTCCTTTTGCCGCGTCAACGTATTATGTACTCTCAATTCCGCCATATGGGCAAAGATAATTATTTAGCGGGCAAACGGTCCGCATCGGGATTGATACTCCCGGGATCATAAATCGTCGCCGTAATTGGAAAGTGATCGCTCAGCACCCTGGGCGTACAAGAGTACTGGTAAATGTCGTATGCCGGATCACAAAGGATATAATCGATCCTGAGCGTAGGCGATATTTGGGAAAAGGTACGGCTCCAGCCG
>CAZJDB010000144.1:0-27487 GCA_964544695.1 uncultured Chitinophagaceae bacterium | reverse complement strand
GATGGCGACCCTCGCCATTTGTATCGTATTCTTCCCCGTGGTATTGCTCACGGGTCCTTCGCAATATTTATTCACGCCCATGGCCTTGTCGGTGGTGGTATCGATGATGGCTTCCTATTTGTTGTCGCGGACGTTGGTACCGGTGCTGGTTCGGTTGTTGATGGGCGGCGTATCCATGGAGCACGGGCGCTTCAACCGGTGGAGAGATCGTGGGTTCGATCGCTTCAGGGACGCTTATGGGCGGATCCTTCATTTGTTCCTAAGAAATAAGGCCCTCACCCTGAGCGCCGCGCTGGTGGTTTTGGTGATTTCGTTGGGTTTGTTGAAAGTGGTGGGGGAAGACTTCTTCCCTTCCACGGACGTTGGTATGATGAAGCTCCACTTCCGCGCCCCCTCGGGTACGCGCATCGAAGAAACGGAAAGGCTGGTGGATTCGGCGGAGGGCCGTATCCAGGCACTGATCCCTTCCTCCGAGCTGAAGACGGTCAACGATATGATCGGGGTGCCCTTGTTCTATAATCTTGCATTCGTCCAAACGGATAACACCAGCAGCATGGACGCGGACATCCTCATCCAGCTCAGGGAAGGGCATAAAGTATCGACTTCCGAGTATCAGCGACTGATCCGGCGCGACCTGGCGGATCACTTCCCCGGGTGTACCGAATATTTTCAGTCGGCGGATATCGTAAGCCAGGTATTGAACTTCGGACTTTCGGCGCCCATCGACATACAAATTCAAAATAACAACTACGACCAGTCTTATTTATTCGCGCGGCGCCTCCAGGATTCGTTGCGTTCCGTGCCCGGCCTGCAGGACGTCACGATCAAGCAAATCCTGGACTACCCGACCTTCCGGATCGACGTGGACCGGGTCAGGGCCGGAGAACTGGGCCTGACCCAGCGGGACGTCGCCAATAACATGCTCGTGGCCCTGTCGTCCAGCTCGCTGGTGGATCCTTCCTATTACATCAACCCTTTGAATAATGTCAACTATACGGTGGCGGTCAAGGTCCCTTATGAAAAGCTGAACAGTGTGGGGAGTCTCCTGAACACGCCCGTGACCAACGGGAACGCACCCATCGCCCAAACGGTGGGGTCGGGCCCCACGGACTTGCCCATGGCCCAGACCCAAACGCTGCGGAACCTGGCTACGGTGAGCCTGGAGAACCAATACAACCTGATCAGCCACTATACGGTGCAAAGGGTAATGGACTTGACGGCGGACGTGGACGGCTCGGATCTGGGCCGCGTCTCGGACGCCATCGATAAAAAGATCGCGGCCCTGGGGACCTTGCCCACGGGCATGCACATCAACGTCCGGGGCCAACCCGAGGTGATGCATCATTCCTTCGGCACCCTGGGCCTGGGCCTGATCCTGTCCATCGTACTGGTATACCTCCTCATGGTGGTCCTTTTCCAGTCGTGGCTCGACCCCTTCATCATCCTCTTCGCGGTTCCGGGAGCCTTCATAGGCATCCTTTGGATGCTGGCCGTGACAGGGACGACCATCAACGTAGTGTCCCTGATGGGATCCATCGTGGCCGTGGGGATCGCGGTGTCGAACTCCATCCTTCTCGTCAGCTTTGCCAACGAAGTGCGCGTGCAGAAAGGTTTGACGGCCTTCCAGGCCGCCCTGGAGGCAGGACGTACGCGGCTTCGTCCGGTCCTGATGACCGCCATCGCGATGATCCTGGGGATGATCCCTATGTCCCTGGGCACGGGGGCGGGCGGGGAACAAAATGCGCCCCTGGGCAGGGCCGTCATTGGGGGGCTCCTCGTAGCCACGGTGGTGACTTTGTTTATCGTGCCCGTCATTTATTCGGTGCTGCGCAAGGCGCCACCCAATCGGCACAGTATGGATAGCGATTTCCAGGCGGAGATCGCGGATATGGATAAATATACTCAACCCCAACAATCATAATTTATGAGCGCACAAACTTCCGGCACAGCCATCGCGCAAAATTCGGGTAAGTCTTCCCTGCGAATTTGGATCGGAGGAGCCTTCCTGGTAGCCGTGACCCTCGTGAGCGTCCTGGTGATGCAAGCCAAGCAAAACAAAACTTTCGCGGACGATACTCAAGCCCGCGTGGCCGAGATCGCGGCGGGCCCCTCGGTCAAAGCGATCAGGGTAGGGGACCCCAACGCCGCACGGCAGTTGGTCCTGATCGGAGAAGCGCGCCCCTACCAAAGCGTGACCCTCTATGCCAAGACCAGCGGATACATGGACAAGATCCTGGTGGATAAGGGGGACATGGTAAGCCAGGGCCAGCTCCTGGCCACTATCGTGTCTCCCGAAACGGACCAGGCCTACCTGGCCGCGCAGGCCGACCTGGAAAACAAGAAGAAAATCCTGGCCAGGGACGAAAAGCTCCTGGAAAAGGAATACATAGCCCCCCAGGACAAAGAACAAACCGAAACCGACGTACGCATGGCCGAGGCCCAGGTGCAATCATTGCTCGAACAAAAAGGGTATGAGAACCTGACGTCGCCCTTTTCGGGCACGGTGACCGCGCGATTCGCGGACCCGGGCGCCCTCGTGCAAAACGCCGCCAACGCCCAGACCAGCGCTCAACCCGTCGTGACCGTATCGGAACTCGACCGGATCAGGATATATGTATACGTCGAACAGGCCGTTGCTACCTATTTGAAAGAGGGCTATCCCGTGACCATCGGGCTCACCGAGCGCCCGGACTTCCATGTCAGGGCCGCCATTACGCGCATCTCCGGCGAGCTCGATCCCAAAACGCGGATGGAACTGATCGAGGTGGATTTGCCCAATTCTTCGGGTCAGATCATTCCGGGGAGTTATGTGAATGTTTCGATCAATACCCCGGGGGCCGGGGGACCGCATCCCCAGGTACCTTCGGAGGCCCTCGTGATCAAGAACAATAAGACCGTCATTCCTGTCATCGGTTCTGACAGCACTTTGAAGTATGTTCCCGTGAAGGCGGGGGAAAACGACGGGGTAAATGTTACCATCCTGGATGGAATTCATACGGGGGATTTGATTGGATTGAATGTGGGGGGCGGCTTTAATGATGGACAAAAAGTAAGGGTACAACCATGAGGAAGATTTTTAGCCCCGGCAGGCCGCTGGCCGCACTGGGGGTGAGTTTTTTATTTGCGGCTGGCGCCGCCAGGGGGCAGGTGACGACGTTGAGTTTACAGGATTGCATCAATATTGGTGTCACCAGTTCGACTCCTGTGTTGCAAGGGAAAAATAATGTCGCTTTATCGGCGGCGCAAGTGTTGGAATCTTATGGACAACTGTTTCTGCCGGATCTGAATGCGGGAGCAGGGTATAATTACGGGGTAGGCAATACTTTTTATAGCCAGGCGGGACCCGAACTTGTGCGCAGCAACCGGGGGCAATTCAACTATCAGCTCACCAGTAGTATCAATATCTTCAGCGGCTATTCCAATTTGTCTGCGTGGAAGGCTGCACAGTTGGGTAAACAAAGCGCTGTGCTGAACCTCGAGTGGGCCCGCGAGCAGATCGCGGAAGATATCACCCAGTCCTATCTGCAGGTGATCCTGGACCGGAAGTTCGCCGATTTGGACAGCGACAACCTGAAGATATCCGAGCGCAGGGAAGACCAGCTCACGGCCCTGACCGAAGTGGGGCAAAGGGCCAAGACCGATTTGTACCGGCAACAAGCCCAAACCAGCCAGGATAAACTGACCCTCATCAGCGCGAGGAACCAGTTGAGAACGGACAAAATCCTGTTGTTGAAAAAGCTGCGTCTGGACAGCCTTGACCAATATGAGTTCGCGGAGACTACCATCGACGACAACCCATCCACGGAATTGTACGGCAATGAGACCGCGCTGGTCCAAAAAGCGCTTCAGGATCGGGTAGACCAACAGTATCTCCGTATAAATACGGAGGCGGCCGATTGGGACATCAAACGCTTCCGCGGAGGGTATCTGCCCAAAGTATCCCTCGGTGCGGGATTCTACGATGCGGGCGCGTATTTCAACACCCTTTATGTCAATCATGCGGATGTCATGCCCGCCACTCAGGAATCCCTGGGGAACCAATTGTACAAACAAATCAACGGCATTTTCGGGGTGAACGCCACCTGGGCCATCTTCGATAAATATTACACCAAATCCAGTGTCATGGCGGCTCGCATCCAGGCAGACAATGCCCGGATCGACCTTGAGGACAATCGGATCACCATCGTTTCCCAGGTCCGCCAGGCCTATGGGGATTATACGACGGCCCTGCAGCAAATTACGACCGCGCAAAAAGGATTGGTCGCCGCCCAGGAAGCATTCGACAACCTGACGGGTCGCTATCAGCAAGGTGCGTCGGATTTCATCGACTTGTCGAATGCCCAACTGGTGCTGTTGCAGGCAAAGCAGGCCTCGGTCCAGGCAAGCCTTTCCATCATGTTGCAGAAGAGGATTCTGGACTTCTATACGGGGCACGAGTTAAAATAGTCTAATAACTAACGGGTAACTTTTTCAGGCCCCATTTGTGCCTATATTGCAAAGCCCTCGCGGGGGCTATGGGTATGCACTGGAAAAAAGGGAAACTCTTCATTCTGGGGATTGTATTTGTCCTGGGGGCCAGGGCCGGTGATGTAGTGAACGGAGTGCTCGATTTGCGGAAAGTGAACCTTTCCCAGCACGCTGTGAACCTCAACGGCAACTGGCTGATGTACCCGCATGAACTGTTGTTTCCCGGTCAGCATCCCCGCGTCGCTCCAGATACCGTTCCTTTTCCCCGTTTGTGGAACCGACTGAAGTATCCTACCAAGGGTTATGCGACGTATAGCCTGACGATCCTGTTGCCCGCGCACGCGACCCACCTGGCGATGGACGTTCCCGATGTGTACACGAGCTCGCGCCTTTTCATAAATGGACACCTCATTACGGACAGCGGCCGGCCGGATACTTCCGAGGAACTGTCCAGTCCCCACTGGCTCAACAAGACGGTCAATATTCCCGATGGACCCGATACCCTGCACATCCTGTTTCAGGTAGCCAATTTCTGGCATTACCGGGGAGGACCCTATAAAGAGATGCGCCTGGGGGACCGCAACCTGCTGTACCTGGAACGGGACCGCAAAAAAGCCATCGACTTCCTGCTGTGCGGCAGCCTTTTCATGGGGGGCCTTTTCTTCCTGGGTCTCTACCTGTTTGGCCGCCACGACAAGGCGATGCTTTTTTTCAGTTTGTTTTCGCTCACCTACAGTTATCGCGTGGTCGGCGCCTCCTTTTATTCGTTGCATTCGATATTCCCTGGCTGGAGCTGGTTCGTCACCATTCGATGCGAATACCTGAGCCTGTTCCTGAGTGTCACCTTTCTGGTGGAATACGTACGCCGCCTCTACCCCGAGGAGGTGAACCACAAGATCATCAAATACATGGTGTGGTTTTGTCTCCTGTTTGCGGGCATTACCCTCGTGACTCCGCCCGGCGTGTTCACGCTCCTGATCAATCCTTTTTTGATGGTCATGCTCGTCTATATCGTGTACACGGTGTACGTGTATATCCAGGCGGCGCGGAAGAAACGCATCGGATCGAGGTATGCCCTGATCAGTATGGGCGTGCTGATGGTGACCTTTACCGTACTCATCCTCGGATACATCGGCGTTATCGGGCGGATCCAGGGAATCGAAGCCCTGGGCTATATTTCCTTCATCTTCCTTCAGTCCCTGATATTGTCCTTCCGCTTTTCTTACGACCTCAAGCAGGCCAAGGTGCAGGCGGAACAGGGAGCCCGTGCCAAGTCGGAATTCCTTTCCTCGATGTCGCACGAGATCCGGACGCCCCTGAACTCGGTCATAGGAATGACCCACTTGTTGTTGATGAACGAAACGCGCCAGGATCAGAAAGAGCAGCTGGAAGTATTGCTTTTTTCTGCCAATAACCTCCTTTCCATCGTCAACGACATCCTCGATTACCACAAGATCGAGGCGGGGAAAATCGAATTCGAATCCATCCCCATACACCTGCCCCAGTTGGCCACCAATATCATGGCGGGCTTCATGTCCTTTGCAAAGGAAAAGAACCTGTCCCTTCACCTCGAAGTGGATCCCGGACTAACGGAAACGGTCACCGGCGATCCCACGCGCCTTTGCCAGGTGGTCAACAACCTCGTGCACAATGCCATCAAGTTCACCAACCAGGGCTCTGTCCGATTCAAGGTAAAGGCGGAAGGAAGGGAAAGCGGCTTCCTGAAGGTCAAGTTTTCCGTCGAAGACACGGGCATCGGCATCTCCGAGGAAAAACTGAAACTGGTTTTCGATGAATTCGCCCAGGCGGATTCTTCCACCTCCCGCAGCTACGGGGGTACGGGCCTGGGCCTGACCATCAGTCAGCGCCTCCTGTCCATGCAGGGCAGCGAACTGCACCTGCGCAGTGAAGTCGGAAAAGGGTCCCTGTTTTATTTTACCCTTTCTTTCCCTATCGCCAGCGAAGCTCCGGCACACACGCCGGCGCCCACCAATGGGTACCGTCCGCATCCGGGGGAAACGCTGCTGCCGCCCCAGGCTGTCCATGCCCAGGTTGCTAACGGAGCCCGGCCCGCTCCAGGCCTGGAATCTGAAACGGGAGGCATCGGCCAGCCTCTGTTGGACATATCCATCCTTCTGGTGGAAGACAATCCCCTCAACGTCCTGGTGACCACCAAGGTCCTGCACCGCTGGGGTGCACAGGTGGATCATGCGGGCAACGGCAAGGAAGCCCTCGATAAGTTAGACCCACTGATACATCGCCTGATCCTCATGGACATGCACATGCCCGTCATGGACGGGTACACCGCCACCATGCGTATCCGTGAAATGGGGCTGACCCTTCCTATCATCGCGTTGACAGCTTCTGTCGCCAAGGAAGAGCATAAGGCGCTCTATAATTTTTACATCGACGAGGTTGTCACCAAACCTTTCCACCCCGATCAATTGCTCCGCGCGATCCTGAAATGCCTTCACAAAACCGAGGAGGTTTGACGCGGCACGGTGGCGGCCCTCGCCGCTCGTGTAACGCGGCGCCGGGGGGATCGGAATTTCCATTATTTTTAGCGGATGAAATTCATCCGGATCGTTGTGTTAGGGCTCTCCATGTCCGCGGCCGCCCATGCCCAAACGGGCATCATCGGATATTATGCGGGCAGGGCCTCCACGGTCGATAGTTTTCCCGTCAACAAACTCACCGAAATCATTTTTTCGTTTTGTCATTTGCGTGGCAACGAACTGGCCATCAACAATGCCTTCGATACGGCGCGGTTGAGACACCTGGTCGATTTGAAAAAGACGAATCCCGACCTGAAAGTCACCCTTTCCCTGGGAGGCTGGGGCGGATGCCGCACTTGTTCGGATGTTTTTCGGACGCGTGCCGGGCGCAAGGAATTCGTGCGCTCCGTGAAGCGCATTTTACAAGACTTCAACGTCGACGGCATCGACCTGGATTGGGAGTATCCGAACCTCGTCAACATCCCCGGTTATCCCTACGGGCCGTACGATGTGAACGATTTCACGTGGTTGGTGCGTCGCCTGCGCCGTGTCCTGGGACCGCGCTATGTGATCAGCTTTGCCGCCGGAGGATACACCGCCTACCTGGAGCGGAGCATCGATTGGAAGAGAGTGATGCCCTACGTGACGCGGGTGAATCTTATGACCTACGACCTCGTCAACGGATACGACACGGTCACGGGACACCATACGCCCCTGTATGGTTCACCGGGACACCCCGAATCGGTAGACCATTGCGTGCGGTGGCTCGAGGACCATGGCGTTCCCGACGCCAAGATGGCCATCGGCGCGGCATTTTACGGCAGGATATTCGATGGGGTGGACAGCGCTTCGGATGGCCTCTTCCAACACGGACACTTCCGTTCAGGGATCAGTTTCCGGGACATATCCCGCGTTTGTTCCCCCGACAGCGGGTTCGTGTATCACTGGGATTCAATTGCGAAGGCGCCGTGGCTGTACAATGCGGCTAAGCGTTTTTTCGTTACGTATGATGACAGCACCTCCATGCGGCTGAAGACCGAATATGTCGTGGCCCATCATTTGAATGGCGTGATGTTTTGGCAATTGGGCGACGATACGTATTTCAGAGATGGCTTATTAGACGATATTTATAGAAGCGCCGGAGGCGCCAACACAAACCATGCACTACATCCCTAATTCTGGACGTTACCGTCACATGTCGTACCGCCGCTGCGGAAAAAGCGGCATCCGTCTCCCGGCCGTATCCCTGGGTCTTTGGCACAATTTCGGGCACGTGGATGTGCTCGAAAACAGTCGGAAAATATTGCACCTCGCTTTTGACAGCGGCATCACCCATATCGACCTGGCGAACAACTACGGACCTCCTCCCGGTTCGGCGGAGGAGAATTTCGGAAGGATCCTCCGGGACGACTTCGGAGGCTACCGCGACGAGCTGATCATTTCCACCAAAGCGGGCTATACCATGTGGGACGGGCCCTACGGGGACTGGGGCTCCAAGAAATACCTGACCGCAAGCCTGGACCAAAGCCTCGGGCGCATGGGCCTCGAATACGTCGATATATTTTATCACCACCGCCCCGATCCCGAAACGCCCCTGGAAGAAACGATGAGCGCCCTGAACCTCCTGGTCCGCCAGGGGAAAGCGCTTTACGTGGGGATATCCAATTATCGGCCCCCCGAAGCGGCTAAGGCGATCGCTTTGTTGCGGGAATTGGGAACGCCCTGCCTGATCCATCAACCCAAATATTCCATGATGGAGCGCTGGGTGGAGGATGGTCTCTTGGATCTGTTGGGTAAAGAAGGCGTGGGCTGCATCCCATTTAGCCCGCTGGCCCAAGGGCTATTGACCGACAAGTACCTCGGCGGAATTCCTCCTGACTCGCGGGTGGCCAAGCCGCACGGCTTTCTGAAGGAGCAGCAATTGACGGAACCCAAGCTGGTGGCCGTGCGCGCCTTGAATGAGTTGGCGGTGATGCGGGGTCAGTCCCTGGCCCAAATGGCGCTGTCCTGGATATTGAAGGACCCGCGGGTGACGTCTGTTTTGGTGGGCGCCAGCAAGCCCGAGCAGCTCAGCGACTCGATGCGTTGTCTGGATAATGTGACCTTCGGTGCCGAAGAGTTGAAAGAGATCGACGATATTTTGCAAAAAATGGAGGCCACCTAGAAAGGCGGCCTCGTCACATCAGAGATTAAAAATAGAAAAAAACCTAGTTTACGATCTTTATTGGGATCGCCCGATAGAGAATACGCGCATCCCTGCCCGGGCGAGCATAACTTCTTGGTATTTTTTCGCGTCTTAAATGGTGGGAAATGGAGGACCGGCGGGCGGTTTCATTTCTCATGTCTCGAATTATAATCTGTCGAAGGGAAATTACACAAAGCATTGTTAAAAAACAAAATTATCTAGCCGATATTTTTGTAATGAATTGTAAAGGAGACGGTTAAGAAGAAGCCTGTGGTTTCCTGTGACGTTGGCTTTTGTGCCTCGTGGATAAGTGTATATTTGACAATAAATTTTGGCTTATGCGTTTCGCGATTGCTTGCTGCCTGTTGTTGCTGGCCGGGACTTCCCGGGGGCAGCGGACCCTCCAATTATTCGACCGGGGATGGGAGTTCAGTCATGACAGTAGTAGTTGGAGAAAGGTGGACCTTCCCCACGACTGGAGCATAGAGGACCTTCCCGGTACGAATTCGCCCTTTTCCTTAGGCGTCGTCAATGGCGTGTCCGTGGGGTTTACCACGGGTGGGCAGGGGTGGTACCGGAAGACCTTCACGGCGACAAAGGCTGCGCGCACTTCGATCCTGTTCGAAGGGGTTTATATGGACGCAGATGTTTGGCTCAACGGCGTCCACCTGGGCAACCATCCCTACGGATATACTTCGTTCCGTTATGACATCAGCCGGTATCTGCACGCTGATCGCCCGAACGAGCTCATCGTCCGGGTACGCAACATCGGCGCGACGAGTCGCTGGTATCCGGGTTCAGGTATTTATCGCCACGTGTGGTTGGAAAGCACAGCCGCAGTCCGCGTAGCGCCCTGGGGGACGTATATCCGGACCATGGGTGAAAACATGGTGCGCGTCAGGACCACGGTGGATAATGGACGGTCGGAGCCGGTGAAATTTATCGTGCGCACGCGATTGATCACTCCCGCCGGCGACACCCTCGGGGAATTTAAAACGGGTTTGTTGACCCTGGCAGCGGGGGATTCGGCGGATGTGGAGCAATCGGCGAACGTCGAAAAACCCGCGCTCTGGACCACCGAACACCCATGCCTGTATACGGCGGTGACCGAAGTCCTCGTGTCCGACGCCGTGACTGACCGCGTGACGACAAAGTTCGGTATCCGTACCATCAGCATGGACGCCAAACGCGGCTTCCTCCTCAATGGAAAACCCCTCAAGCTGATGGGCGGCTGCTTCCACGACGACCACGGCCCCCTGGGGAGCAAATCTTATGACCGGGCCGAGGAGCGGCGCGTTCAACTCCTGAAAGCCAGCGGCTACAACGCCATCCGTTGTTCCCACAACCCTCCGGCCCCGGCCTTCCTGGATGCCTGTGACCGACTGGGATTGCTGGTCATCGACGAGGCCTTCGATTGCTGGACCGAAGGGAAGAACCCCCAGGACTATCATGTATATTTCAATGACTGGTGGCGCAGCGATTTGCGCAGCATGATCCTCCGGGACCGGAACCACCCCAGCATCATCCTGTGGAGCATCGGAAACGAAATCCCCGGTATGGACAGCCCTGCCGTGGCGGCCATGGCGCGTACGCTGGCAGCCTTTGTGCATGCCATGGACCCCACGCGCCTCGTCACCGCGGCGGCAAACGGCCCCTCGATGAAACTCGAGCCCTTTTTGGCCGCCCTGGATGTACAAGGCATTAATTATGGCGAGTCCTGGGGAGACTGGTTTGCTGAGGACCACGAGCGATATCCGAACCGCGTTATGTTTACCACGGAATCCTTTCCCCTGCAGGCGGCCCGGTATTGGCTGGCGGCCAAGGCGCATCCTTACGTCCTGGGCGACTTCGTGTGGACGGCCTGGGACTATATCGGCGAGGCCAGCATCGGGTGGAGGGGCTATCCGCAGGAGGAAAACTTTTATCCCTGGAACCTCGCCTATTGCGGAGACATCGATATCTGCGGATGGAAGCGTCCCCCGTCTTACTTTAGGGATGCCCTGTGGCGCGTGGGAGGAGATAATATTTCCGTCTTCGTGAAGCCGCCCACGCCATCCTTCCCCCTCAATCCCAAAAGGGCGGACTGGAGCATGTGGCATTGGTTCGACGTGGTGTCCAATTGGAATTGGGCGGGACAGGAGGGGACGCCCCTGGAGGTGAATGTCTATACTACGGCGGCCAGCGCCGAGCTGTTTCTGAATGGCCGGTCGCTGGGCCGGAAGGACGTCGATTCGTGCAAGGCGGTTTGGACCGTGCCATATGCCGCCGGTACGTTGAAGGCCGTGGGGTATACGCAGTCGGGGAAGGTGTCGGCTACCCTGGCGACGACCGGGGTGCCTGTGGCCATTCATGCCAAAGCGGATCGCGCAGCCATCAAAGCGGACGGTGAAGACCTGAGCTACGTGACGGTGGAGGTCGTGGATTCAGCGGGGCGGCGCGATCCCACGGCGACCAACCTGTTGCATTTTGAGGTTTCCGGGCCCGGCGCCATCGCGGGCGTCGGCAACGCGGACCCTACAAGCACCGAAAGTTATACCGAACCTCAGCGGCATTGCTGGCAGGGGAGGGCGATGGTAGTGCTGCGCTCCGCGCGCGGCAGTGGGGTGATAAAATTGCGCGTGACCTCGGAAGGATTGCCGACGAAAGAAGTGCTGGTCAAAGTAACACCTTGATATATTTACCCCGGGTAACGATCTGCCCCGCTGCGGTCCACTCCGTAAATAACTTGAACACCGTTTCATACGTAGTCCCCGCATAGGCCGCGATGTCATGCCGCGTCACCCCCACGCGTATGAAACCTTCATCGTTGACCCCATATACGCTGCGGAGGGTCTGCAACGCCTCCGCCACGCGCCCGCGCGTATCCGTCAACGCGAGCAGGCGCATCCGGTTTTCCGCCCGGGCCAGGGCCCGGGCATATAGTTGCATCGTCTCGTAAAGAAAACCCGGGTTGGCACGGAAACTGTTCTCCAGGAAAGGTTGCGAAATGAAACAAACGGTGCTATTTTCGAGGGCCGTAGCCGAAACGGGGTGTACCCCGGCACTTCCCAGACCCCGATGGCCCAGTACATCCCCCGGGGCGGCGAAACTCAGGATGAGTTCCTTTTCGCCCCAGGCCTGATGGACCTTCACGGCGCCGCTGTACATGAAAAAAATACCCGTTACCGGATCACCTTCCTTAAACACATCCTGACCCTTTTTTATGGGGCGCGTCTCTTTGTGCAACGCAATGACTTCCTTCCACTCGGGCAGGCAATGGGTACATAAAAAACAACGCGTGAGGTCACAAAACATGATATAGGCAATATTTTATCAAGCAAATATCCTAAATTTGCCTCGCAAATATGAAACAGCTTAGGGTATTTTATTTGAGCCTTCAGGCCCTCGTGAACGCGGTCCTGGTAGGATTCGTGGCCAAAGGTCTCGTTTTCCTCATCGAATGGATCACCGGGATTTCCTTTTTTGGGCGTGCGGTTCCGGTATCCAGCCCCGTGGGGAACCACCTGGGCGCCTGGGTGATCCTCATCCCTGTTTTGGGCGCCTTGCTGGTGGGTGTCCTGGCCCGGTTCGGATCGTCGGCGATCCGGGGCCATGGGATTCCGGAGGCCATGGAAAAAATCATCCTCGAAGACAGCAAGATACCCTGGCCCATCACCTTCCTGAAGCCCCTTTCGGCGGCCATATCCATTGGTACTGGCGGTCCCTTCGGGGCGGAAGGGCCCATCATTGCCACGGGAGGCGCCCTGGGCTCCGTCTCGGGACAGGTGGCACATATATCCTCAGATGAACGGAAGGTCCTGCTCGCGGCAGGCGCCTGCGCCGGGATGGCGGCCATTTTCGGTAGCCCACTGGCGGCGGTCCTGTTGGCGATAGAGCTGTTGCTGTTCGAGTATTCTTCGCGTTCCCTGGTGCCCGTGGGCCTTGCCTGCGCGGCGGGAGCGGCCATGCACTACTGGTTGTTCGGACCCCTACCCGTATTTGCCATGCCCGACATACCCTTACCCTCACCCCGGGCGCTGGGCCTGTATACGTTGATAGGGCTGGGCATTGGTCTGGTGGCCACCGGCATCACGTGGTCGGTGTACGCGGTGGAGGACGCCTTCGAGCGCCTGCCCGTCCACTGGATGTGGTGGCCCGCCATCGGCGCCGTTTGCGTGGGCGTCGTGGGGTATTACGCGCCCTACACGATGGGCGTGGGATACGACAACATCCGCCGCCTCGTTTCGGGGAACGTTCCCCTGATGCTGGTATTCGGTCTATTTTTCCTGAAATACCTTTCCTGGGTCATTGCGCTGGGCAGCGGCACTTCGGGGGGGACGCTCGCGCCATTGTTCACGATCGGGGGTGCGCTCGGGCTCCTGGCGGGACACGTGGTGCCCGGGCTCAATGCTCCTACGTGCGCGCTCATTGGTATGGCCGCCTTGTTTGCCGGCGCCTCCAGGGCCCTCCTCACGGCCATCGTCTTTTCCCTGGAAACGACGGGGCAAATGCACGGACTCCTGCCGCTCCTCGGGGCTTGCACGGGGGCGTATTTCGTTTCCTTCTTTTTTATGAAGGGGAGCATCATGACCGAAAAGATCCTGCGCAGGGGCGTCGTGGCGCCCGAGACTTACGAACCCGATATATTGGGTAGCGTCCTGGTGGGGCAGGTGTATGAGCCGGGACCGGCCGAAACGGGCCCTCACGCTGTGCAACTCGGGGATACGGCGGCGACTGCCGCGATGATGCTGGACGAGGCGGGCGTGGAACGCATCCCTGTCATGAACGGTTCCGAGGTGGTGGGTACGATAGGCACGTCGGACCTGGTACATCATTACGCGCAGTTTAAACGCCGATCCCAGGAACTCCATTCCCCAAGGAAGACCCGGAAGTGGATGGTCCGTGGCCGGAAGGTCACGCGCGGGTTACATCGTTAGGATGTATTACGACAAGAACAGTTTCGTCTCATATTCCATATGCACCTGGCCGTTCTCCTGTGACTTCCGGAAAATCTCGTCAAGCGCGGCGCTCATCGCCTCATACCCGGGAGCCCCTTCGTTCGGCATATAGGACGATGACAGGATCTGCCCCCTCAGCCCCGCGTAATCCATTATCTGATCATGGCGAAAGGACTTCATCAGGACCTCTTTCGGATGAAAAAAGGTCCTTATGGACAATTCATCCGCGTGACTTTGATGGATGGCCTCATAGTTTTTTCCGTATGTTTTTTTGAGCTCGTCGATATTTTGTAGAAAGGGCGTATCGGTAAGGCGTACGTTCCACACGAGTAGCGTATGGCCCCCCGGACGCAGGATGCGTTTGAATTCCGCGGCGGTTGCCCCGGGCTCCAGCCAATGGAAGGCCTGAGCCACCGTGATGAGGTCGATGCTTTGGTCGGGCAGGCCCGTGGCTTCGGCCTTGCCGTCCCGACTCGTGAAATGCGTGAAGTGCCCCAGGTGCGCCTCTCCCGCGGCGCGCATCGCAGCGTTGGGTTCCACCCCCGTGACCGTAAATCCGTGCCTCAGGAGGAGTTCCGTGAAGATGCCCGTTCCCGAACCAATGTCCGCGATCTGGTGCTTTCGGTTAAGGTGGATCGTTTCACGTAAGTAAGGAATGATGGCTTGGGGATAGGTAGGCCGGTATTTTGCATAATTGTCTACCCGGTCAGTGAATCGTTGGGTTGGATGAAGTTGGTTCATTTTATTCAGTTTAACGCCCCACGTAAAGGTCATAAAAACTATTTATAAATTGACGGTGTTATGGCTCTATTGTTTCCAGTCGCTATCCTCGAAAATTCAACCTTTTCCTGGTTACCCAGGGTGACGGTCAGGGGGCAACTCCTGTACACCATATTGTTGGGAGCCATTACGGTTGCCGTTATTTCGCTGTTTTACATCAGGGTGGATGTCGTCACGACCGCCCCGGGTCTGGTAAGACCCTCCGCCGAAAAGAACGAGGTACGCAGTCCCGTGGCGGGGACCATTGCCGAGGTGATGGTTTCCGACGGCTCGGCCGTCCGGCCCGGGCAGGTGCTGCTGCGCCTGCGCCAGGAGATTCCCGACAGCAAGCTCGCCGAAACGACCTTCGATCTCGGGGAACACAATACCTTCATACACGATTTGACGATCCTCGTTTCGGGCTCGGGGGCAGGGCTGCTTTCGACGCAGTACCAGCAGCAATACGCGCGCTTCCAATCCCAACTGGCGGGGCAAAGGACGACCCTCGCCAAGCTGCGGACCGAGGTGAATACCGACAAGACACTCCTCGCGGAGAAAGTCATCGCGCCCAGGGAATACCAGGACAAGGAATTCGAGTACCAAAAGGCCCTGGACACCTACCAGGCCAGCATCGCCCAGCAGCGCAGCGACTGGGAGGACCAGCGCAGCCACCTCAGCATGGAACGCAGCGGCCTCAGTGCGGACGCCAGCCAGTTGAAGGAAGAGCGGGAATGGTCCCTGATCCGGGCGCCCCTGGGGGGCACCCTCCAGCAATTCGAGGGCAAGTCCGCCGGGGGGTACGTGCAGGCCGGGGAAATCCTGGGCCTGATCTCTCCGGACTCGGGCCTGGTTGCCGAATGTTACGTTTCTCCCAGGGATATCGGATATGTCCATCCGGGCATGGCGGCGCGCTTCCAGGTGGATGCCTTCAACTATACCGATTGGGGAATGGTAGATGGAAAAGTGACCGCCGTGGGCAGTGACTACATCATGCAGGAGGGGAGACCTATGTTCAAGGTCCGTTGCGCCATTTCCAAAACGGATTTGCACCTCATCAAAGGCATGACCTTGCAGGCACGCTTTCTCCTCACCCGCCGCACGTTATATCAATTACTGTATCAAAGGGCCAGCCAATGGGTGCGTTGATCTTACCAAACAGGGCCAAGGTTCTGCAACGCGACATCACCGACTGCGGGGCCGCCTGCCTCGTGTCCGTGGCGGCGTGGTACCGCCTGAGGCTGCCCGTTGCGCGCGTGCGCCAATTCGCTTCCACGGACGTCAAGGGCACGAATATCCTCGGGCTGATCGAGGCCGCGGAGCGCCTGGGGTTTCAGGCCCGGGGCGTGAAAGGCGCGGCCGACGGGCTGCGGAATGCAGGTGCGGCCGACGGGCGGAATGCGGTCCCGGCGTTGCGGATGCTGCCGGTGCCGGCGATCCTGCATGTTCGGCCTGGCCACTTCGTGGTGCTCTACCGCGCCGGGCGGCGGCGGTTTACGATCATGGATCCGGCAGATGGGAAGTTTCATCGTGTTGCGTCGTTGGACGATTGGACGGGCGTCGCTGTGTTGCTGATGCCGGGTTCCGAATTCAAACCCGGCAATGAGAAGGTCCCGCACTTCCGGCGCTTCTGGCACCTGTTGCGTCCCCACCGCTCGGTGGGCCTCCAGGCGCTGACGGGGGCCATCGTGTATACGGTCCTGGGACTCTCCACCAGCATATACGTCCAAAAGATCGTGGACAACGTTCTGGTGGATGGAAACAAAGGACTCCTGACTACGCTCAGCCTGGGGATGCTCGCCATCCTGCTGTTGCAGACCGTCGTGGGAAACATCAAGAGCATTTTCGCCCTCAAGACGGGGCAGCAGATCGACGCCCGGCTCATCCTGGGATACTATAAACACGTCCTGGGGTTGCCCCAGCGCTTTTTCGACACCATGCGCGTGGGGGAGATCATCTCGAGGATCAGCGACGCCGTGAAGATCAGGACCTTCATCAATGAAGTGGCTATAGGCATGGTGGTAAACGCGTGCATCGTCGTACTCAGCTTTTCCCTGATGTTCCTGTATTACTGGAAGCTGGCGCTGCTCATGCTCGTCATCCTTCCCGTGTACCTGTGTGTCTATAAGGCAAGCGACCTGTTGAACAAGAAATGGCAGCGCCTCCTCATGGAGCGCAGCGCCGAATTGAACAGCCACCTCGTGGAATCCCTCAACTCGGTGGCGACCATCAAGACCTTCGGCCTCGAGCGCTTTGCGGGCGAAAAAACCGAAACCCGCTTCGTCCGCCTGCTGAAGTCGGTCTTCCACGCCTCGGAAGGGAACCTTTATCTCGGGTCGGCCGCGTCCCTGTTCACGGGTGGATTTACGGTGGCCCTGCTGTGGGCGGGCTCCCTGTTCGTCCTGGACCGGCAGCTCAGCCCGGGGGAACTGATGTCCTTTTATGCTTTGTTAGGATACTTTACGGGCCCCGTGATGGCCCTGATCGGGGCCAATACCTCGGTGCAGAATGCCCTCATCGCGGCGGACCGCCTCTTCGAGATCCTGGACGTGGCGGGCGAGGACGAAACGGGGACCTTCCCCTTCACTCCCGGAGACGTGGTATTCAAGGGCGTAACCTTCCGGTACGGCAGCCGGGTGACGGTGTTTCGTGATTTCAACCTCCGAGTGAAGCGGGGCCATATTACCGCGGTGGTAGGGGAAAGCGGGTCCGGAAAGTCCACACTTGCCGCCCTGGTACAGAACCTCTATCCCCTCCAGGAGGGCCATGTTTTCCTGGGGGACCTCGATGTGCGGTATATCGCACCGGCGTCCTTGCGCCGTCATTTGGGCGTCGTGCCCCAACAGATCGACCTTTTTGCGGGGACCATCCTGGAGAACATCGCCGTCGGGGAATACGAACCCAACCTGGGGGAAGTCCTGAGGGTCAGCCGCCTCCTGGGAATCACCGAATTCATAGAGAAATTGCCCATGGGCTTTCAAACCCAATTGGGCGAGCACGGCGTCAACCTGTCCGGGGGCCAGCGCCAGCGCATCGCCATTGCGCGCGCGCTGTACCGGGACCCCGACATACTGGTCCTGGACGAGGCCACCGCTTCCCTGGATTCCATCAGCGACCAGCGCGTCCAGGAGGTCGTCCGGAGCCTCCGGGCCGCCGGAAAGACGATTTTAATCATCGCCCACCGCCTCAGCACGGTGATGCACGCCGATAAAATCGTTGTATTACAGGAGGGGAAGCTGATCGGGGAAGGGACCCACCCCGAGCTCCTCGTGGGAAACGCCGTTTATGCGGACTTGTGGGAGCGACACAGAGGTATTACCGTTTAATTTTTTAACTATGAACTATACCACCAAACAAGAAGCAGTAAACACCAAAAGCGTGCTGGAGACCATCCACAGCCTGCGCCGTCTCCGCGAATATTCGCAAGACTTTATGGCGTTCAAGCTGGGCATTTCCCAAAATGCGTACAGCAAAGTGGAGTCGGGCAAGACGCCCCTGACCATGGACAGGTTCTTCAAGATTGCCGAGCTGCTGGCAGTTTCACCCATGCATTTGATGGAGGGGGAACCCGAAATTGCCGCAGACTACGCGATATAGCTGCCCTGGCGGGCGCGGGCGGCAACGTTCGCGCCCTTTTCTTGCTCACACGTTTCCGCTATTTTGTATAGCCTAAGGCGATAGGCCGATCCGAAAGGTTTGAATAATTTAGTGGAAATGAACTTAATATGAAAACACTGAACTCTGAAAACTTTGCTCCGCTGACCCCTGAGGAATTGAACAGCATCAACGGGGGTGGGACCCTGAGCTCCCTGAACCCCCTCATCAGCGGTCTGCTGGGTGACTCGGCCGCCACTGCGGTAGTGTCCATTGCAGGCGTCAACAAGACGGCAACCGATCTGACCACAAACGCGGATGCCCTGACGGGTGGCCTTGGTGCTGGTAGCCTTGGTGTCGGCAGCCTTTTGGGCGGCGGCTTCCTCGGCGGTGGAGGCGCGAACGGAAATGTGGGGGGCGGCGTTAACCTCTAAATTGTTTTGACCCGACGTATAAAGGTCGCCTTCCCCGTAAGGAGGGCGGCCTTTTGGTTTTGGCGCCTTTTGGTTTTAGGCCGGGGGCCATTTGATTTTTAGGCCGGCGGCAGGGTGAGCGTAAAGGTGCTGCCTTTGTGGGGTTCGCTGACCCAGGTGAGCTTGCCGTTTTGCAGCGATACCAGTTTTTCAGAGAGCTTCAGACCAAGACCAAAGCCTTTTTCGTTTCTGGTGCCGAAAGCCGAATGACCCATGCCCATTCCTGTGTCACTTATCTTCACGACGGCTTCACTTGAAGTCAGCGTTACACTGCCGCCGGTGGGGGTGAATTTCAGGGCGTTGTCCACCAGGTTGCGCAGAATGATCTGGAGATGAAGGGGGTCGGCCAGGACCTTGCCGGCGGGAGGAGGGTTGAGCGTCAGTGCTATGCCTTTGTTTTTCGCGATCGATTGGAAGTCCTCGAGCGCTTGGGATATGGCCGTTTTTAGTTCGGTCGGGGCCGGCCGCGCCGTTAACGTTTCCTTTTTAAACCAAAGTGCGAAATTCGTCAGCGAAACAGACGTATGCTTAGTGAGGTCGAACAGGTTGGCCGCGAGATGTTGGCTTTGTTCCGCATCCAAGGCCCCAGACAGGAAAAGTTCAAGGTAGGCCTGCGTCGCGGAAAGTTGGTTGCCCAGGTGATGCGTAAGAGGGGCGATCCATTGGTCTGCGTTTTTCATATAGCAAATGTACCCGTATGCCGCGTATCGTCATCATTGAAGATGATTTTGTGTTGGGAGAACAGTTCCTCGTTTTTTTCGGTGACAACTACCAGGTATCCCTGGCGACATCCGTGGATGAAGGCATCCGCCTCCTTGAACAGGAAGTGCCCGATCTGGTGATCACGGATGTGTTGTTACCGGGAGGCAAAAGCGGGTTCGACATCATCCGTTACCTGAGAAGGGACCCGCGCTTCCTGCACGTGCCCATACTCACCATCTCGGGAATCCAGGACGAGGAAAAAGTGCTCAGCGCCCTCCGCTTCGGAGCGAATGACTTCATCACCAAACCCGTCAGCCTCGCGAACCTCCGCTTCAAGGTGGAAAACCTCCTCTCCCTTCGGGACCACATTACCTTCAAGGAGGCCAATAAAATCGCCTTCGACCGAAAGGCCCCCGACATCTCTGAAAATAATTTCGACCGGAAATTCCGGACCCATTTCGAAAAGGTCGTCGAGGACATGGCGTATGACTCGACTTTGCGCATGGCCGATATTGCCGCCGTGTTGAATTGCAGCGTTTCCACCCTGGAACGCTGGTGCGACAAGACCTACGGCATGACCCCGATGAAGTACATCCTTCACCTTCGGTTGTTAAAGGCTTCGGTGCTGCTGGAGCAGAATTACGGGCGCATCAAGGATGTGGCCTACGAAACGGGCTTCAGCTCCCTCTCTTATTTTTCCAAGGTATACAAAGCCAAGTACGGCCATCCTCCGCGGTCGCAAAAGACCGCATCCTAACGGTCAAGTTTTTGCGGAAATAGTGACACTCCCCCCAGTGGCGGGGAGGTATTTTTGTATTGTCAAACCACTTAACCTTATCTACTGAGTTTTGCTTACCGATTTTTGCTTACCTCTTCTAGCCATTAAACATTGAACCTATCCTTCCAAGGAGCCCCTGCCCGCGCGGGGGTTTTTTTTGCGCCCGCGCGCCGCGTCCGGCCTGCTTGGCCGCCTCGCCTATGGCGCCGCCGGCGCCCGGTAGAACCTCCAACTGGTTTGATAATCCTTGGGCAATTTCAGCCCCAGGAGGATCGCACGGACCATTTCCACCGGCATACTGTTCTCATGCAAAACGGCATCGTGGTAAGCGCGGTAACTCATGCGGCCGCTGTCGACCAACTCCCGCTTCAGCGCCTCGAACTCGAGGCCCCCGATCATGTAGGCCACCTGGTAAAGGGGGCTATACCCGCCCACAAAGGAGCGCCGGACTTCGCCTTCGGCGTTGGCGCGCTCGTGGCCCACCTTGTCCACCAGGAAGTCGATGCACTGCTGGGGGGTCCATTTTCCCATGTGGTAATTCAGGGAGAAGATGATGCGCGCGCAGCGGTGCATGCGCCAGAAGAGCATACCTACCCGGTCCTCGGGAGACGCCGGAAAGTCCAGGGACCAGAGCAGCCTTTCCCAATAAAGGGCCCACCCCTCGGTCCAGAAGGGTGTCCCATAATGGCGGTACGTTTTATAATGCTCCTCGCTGAATTGCTGGAGGTAGTGGCCCGCAATCAGCTCGTGGTGGACGGTCGCCCGGCTGAAATGGGGGTTGTTGCCCCGCATGGCCATCATTCGGTCGTCGAAGTCCATGGTATTGGTGGGATAGGCGATGGCGAATTCCTCGCCTCCGTAAAAGAAGGGCGTATACCGTTGTTGCTGGGGGCTCATCATGGCCATGCGCCAGGTCTCGTCCGCCAGGGGAGGAATGGTGACGAGGTCATGGCTTTTCAGAAACGCAATGGACTGGTTATACAAGTCCATCATCGCGGTGGGCTGGTCACCCGGCGGAACGTAGGTGTTCTTCACCTTTTCCAGTGCGGCTTTCCAGTCATCCCCGAAGCCCATTTCCTTCGAGGCTTTGCGCATTTCGACCTCGCACCAGGCGTATTCCTTGTTGGCTATATCGATGAGCTCCTCGGGAGAATAGTCGATGAATTCACCCCGCAGTTGGCGAACGATTTCGTCGCGGCCGATGGGGTCGCCCACGATGCCGCTGCTATCCTTTTGCAGGTTGGCTGCGCGGAGTTTTTGGTCGAATGCCGTGGAATAAACCCCCAGGGCGCTGTCCAACTGATGGTAGGGCATGGGTACCCACCAACTGAAGTCGGGATCGTAGGCGTTATAGAATTTGAAGACGCTCCCCGCGGCATATTGCAGGCCCGAGATGATCTCCCGTGCGGCGCGGATGGACTTGACGTCGAGCGCCGCGGAAGATAATTGAGCGCGCAGGACGCCGATGTGGCGCGACATGTAATAGAAGTCCGCGGCGACCTGCCGCGAATCTGGCTTTGCTCCGCGGCGTCGAGCCTTTTCCAAAGCATAGAGTGTGTCGGCAAAGGGGAACCAATGCTCATGCAGCGCTGAAAATGCTACCGCCTGCTCGTCGTAGCGATGGATTTCCTCCAGCAGGTTCCTGCGGAAAAGGAGGTAGTCCACACGGCATCCCACGGGAAGGGCATCGAAGTCCAACGCTTCCAGCTTTGCGAGGTAAGTTTTGCAAAGTTCCTGATAACGCCGCCCCCTTTCAGGAGAGTATTCGACGAAATAGAAGCGATCCAGGGCGTCGTGGTCGGCCTGGAAAAATGTGATCAGTGCCGGCATCTCCGTGCAGGGGATGTAGGCCGTGTCCTGCGCGGAAACACGGGAAGTGATTAGGAGCAGCAGAAGCAATCTTTTCATATCGTAGATTTAAAATCGATCTGGTCGGAAAGCATCTATACGGACTTCGGGCGTCAGCCCCGAAGCCAAATCCGCGATGACGTGGCCCGTAGCGGGCCCCAGGCTGAGGCCCATCATGGAATGTCCCCCCGCCACCAGCAGGTTGTCGAGGGCGTAGCCGATGTAAGGCAGTCCGTCGGGGCTGCAGGGCCGGAAGCCGTACCACACGTCCTCGGGCGGCTGTACCTGAATTCCCGGGAAGTACCGGGTCACGGAGGCCGCGATCGCCTCCACCCGGTTGCGCCGGATGGTATCGTTGATGGGTGCGATTTCCATGGTTCCTCCGTAACGGACGCTCCCGTCCATGGGGGTGATCGCCACGCGTGCTTCGCATAGGATGGCGGGGATGTTGAAATTGCCCTGGTTGACGGTGAAGGAATATCCCTTCCCCGGCATAAGTGGAATGCGCAGACCCGCCAGGGCGGCTATATCGGGGAGGCGCGCGCCTCCGGTCAGAATATATCTGTCGGCCTTCAGGTGGCCTTGATGCGTGCCGACGAAGGCAATTGACTGGCCCGACCGCACAATGGAGGTCACCGGCAGGTGGGCCCGGATGTCGACCCCGGCGTCCCGGAGCGCTGTGATCAATTGGGGTACGAGCCGCCCCGGCGAAAGGTGCGCATCGCACCGGTAGTGGATGGCGCCCAGGACGTCCATTTCCAGGCCTGGCTCCAGGACCCGCACCGCAGCCAGGTCGAGGGCCTCGGCGTCGAGCCCCAACGCCCGCGCCTCGGCGGCCAGCCGGATTTCCTCGTCGCCTGTATGCGCGGTCTTGAAATACATCAGGATTCCTTTCTTTTCCAGCCCGAAATCGAAGCCGGGTTCGGTCGCGAGTTGCTCATAGAGTGCCTTGCTGTACAAGTTGAGGTCGCGCAGATAGGGAGCAGCACGGGTCACGTTGCGGTGTGTTGCGCTCCTCCAGAAGAACCAGCCCCAGGAAAGGAGGCGCGCATCAAGGGAAGGTTTTATATAAAAAGGGCTGCTCGAATCGAACATCCATTTAATCCCCTGCGTGACGATGCCGGGCGCGGCCAGCGGGACGAAGTGGCTGGGGACGATCATGCCCAGGTTTCCGTAGGAGCAATTGTCCCTCAGGTCTCCGCTGTCCAGGAGCGTGACCTCCCAGCCCTGCTTCCGCAGGTACCAGGCTGAGCAAAGGCCGGTAATTCCACCGCCTATAACAATGGCCTTCATCCGTTCATAATTATTTTTCAATGGTCGGATGTAACCGGCTTCGCCGGTTTCATATTACTTGAAACCCGTACGCATACGGGTCGTCCCCGGGGTCTATGGTGATCGTATTGTATCCGTAAATCCTGGCCCAGCCCTCGATACTGGGAATGATGGCGGGGCGGCCGCCGACGGTAGTGGCGCTTTCCACACGACCCGTGAACCTCGAACCGATGATGCTTTCGTGGATGAAAGCATCTCCGACCCCCAACAGCCCCTTGGCAAACCACTGCGCCATGCGCGCCGATGTACCCGTGCCACAAGGGCTGCGATCTATGGCTTTGTCCCCGTAGAAGACCGCATTGCGTGCAGTGGCGCCGGCAGATGGCTTCCCCGTCCAAAGGATGTGCGAGCATCCCCGGATGGTATCGTTCTCGGGGTGGATGAAGGTATACGCTTCGTTGATGCGATCCCTCAGCACTTTACTCCAGGCAATCAGTTGCCCGGCCGAATAATTTTCCAGTCCCGGGAAATTTTCCTGGGGATCGACGATGGCATAAAAATTTCCGCCGTAGGAGACGTCTAAGCGCAAGGGTCCCAAATCCGGGCACTCCACCGGCAGGTCGGATGCGGCAAGGTAGCTGGGGACATTGGTGAGTTTCACACTCCGAACTTTACCCCCGACTTGATCGTATTCGATGAGGACGAGGCCCGCGGGGGCTTCCATCCGGACCTTCCCGGGCACGCGAGGTTGGATCAGGCCTTCTTCGATACCGATGGTAATCGTTCCGATGGTCCCGTGCCCGCACATGGGCAGGCATCCGCTGGTTTCGATGAAAAGGACGGCCACGTCGTTGTCCGGGTCGTGGGGAGGGTAGAGGATGCTGCCGCTCATCATGTCGTGGCCGCGGGGTTCGAACATGAGGCCCTTTCGAATCCAATCGAATTCGGCCAGGAAATGCTGGCGGTACTCGCTCATGTTGTTTCCGGAAAGGATGGGCCCACCCCCGGCGACCAGGCGCACGGGGTTGCCGCAGGTATGTGCATCAATACAAAAGAACGTCTTTCTCATATTCCGGTAGGACGGGGCGGGTCGCCAAAGCTTCTTTAATAATAGCCAAAATACGCTGTTTTTCGGCCTCTTCGGGGACCAGGCGGGGAGCCCGCACCCATTCGGAGCCGATCCCCGTTAGTGTGGCGGCCAGCTTGATGTATTGGACCAGCTTTGGGTGGATGTCGAGTTCGAGCACGGGTAGGAACCAGCGGTATATGGCCAGTGCCTCGGCGTGGCGTCCCGCCTTCGTCAGGCGGTAAATGGCCACCGTTTCCCGGGGGAAAGCGTCCACCAGCCCGGCCACCCATCCGTGAGCGCCCAGGCAAAAGCTTTCATAAGCGAGGGTGTCCACCCCGCAGAGGATCTTGAAGCGCTCTCCGAAGCGGTTGAACATGCGCGTGACGTTGGACACGTCCCGGGTGGATTCCTTGACCGCCTGAATCGTTTGTATTCCTGACAATTCTTCGAACATGTCCAGGGTCACGAGGATCTTATAATCCACCGGGTTGTTGTAGATCATGATGGGCAAAGGAGTGGATGCCGCTACGGCCCTGAAATGCGCCAGGGTTTCCCGGTCGTCCGCATTGTACCGCATAGGGGGCAACAGCATCAGCCCGTCGGCTCCCGCGGAGGCGGCTGCCTCGGCTTGCTGAACCGCGGCGCGCGTGGTAGGTTCGGCGATGTTCATCACCACGGGGATGGCACCCTGCAGGAAGTCCTTGCTGCGCTTCAGCAGGTCTACTTTTTCCTCGGACGATAGGCTGCCTCCTTCCCCGAGGGATCCTCCCAGGATAATTCCGTCCACCCCAGCGTCCGCCTGGGCGCCGAGGTTCTTCAGGAATAAGGGGATGTCCACCTGGTCACTTTTCGTAAAGGGAGTGAGCAACGCCGGATACACACCGGTCCATGTAACACTGGTCATAGGGGACAAAAGTACGGTGCCGGACCCTGTATGAACATCCCCCGATTAATGAATTCTTTACGGATATTGTTGTGTTGGCGCCGCCGGGCACCGGCGTTCGGCGGTCAGCGTTCGGCGGTCAGCGTTCGGCGGTCGGCGGTCAGCGTTCGGCGCCGGCGCGGCTATTTCCGCACCTTGACCTCTCTGGATATCTTCTTGTACAGTTCGGAGGGATCCATCCCCATTAATATGGACAAGCGGTAAACGTCTCCCACGGTGAACTGGGCCGGGTCCAGCAAGCGTTTGCTTAAGGTATTGTAGTTCAGCAGCATGTCCTTGGTCAGGACGGTGATGGGGACGAAGCGCTGGATATCCCGGATCGATTCCAGGCTGCCGTTCTCCATAGCAGCTTTGAGTAGGGTGTAATGGCTGGGTTTTTTCAATGGTTCCAGTTTTACGTATGATTAGGTAAAACTAGAAATATTTTATTTAATAAAATCATGATACGCTCATCAAAAAATGAACGTTTGCTAAATATTAAACTTCTATATTCTGATTATATTCCTTACTGTATTGTCGGGGAGACTTACCCGTTACCTTCTTGAATACCCGGTTGAAGGTAACGGCGTTGCCGAAGCCGGTCTGGTAAGCCACGGCGGTAACGCTCTCGTAATCGGGGGACATGAGCTTCTTGCAGGCCTCGCTGACCCGGACCTCGTTGAGGAAATTGACGTAGGTCTTCAGGGTATGTTTCTTGAAGTATCGGCAAAAGGCCTGGGGGGTCAGGTGCGCCACTTCCGAAATCCGCCGGAGGGTAATGTCTTCGGTATAGTTGTTCATCGTGAACTGGTAAATGTCATTCATGCGCAGGCCTTCCGAATCGGAAATGGGATGGTCTATGCCTTCGGTGGAGAGGTTCTTCCATTTCTTCAGGGAGGCCATGAGCTGCAACAGCTCGATGAATGCTGCTAACCTTTGCGCGTTGCTTTTGTTTTTGACCTCCCGGATACCCGCAGCCAGGATGTCCTCGTGCAGGACGTGGGCCTGCAACCCGTGCATGCTTTGGTCCAGGAATTTGGCCACCGACTTCATTTCGGGGAGCTCCAGGACGTTCTTGAACAGGCCCTTGGGATTGAAAAACAGGGTCAGGGAATGGATTTCCTTTTTCTTCCGCTTGTCGAAATACGCGGGGTCGCTCTTGAACACATGGGGTTGGTTGCCCCCGAGTACATAAATATCCCCGGGCTTGAAGCGCTGCATATAATTCCCCGCAATGAGGGTTCCCTCACCTTTTATAACCCAGGTGATCTGGGCCTCCGGGTGCCGGTGCAGGTGCTCATAAAACCAGGCCTGGATGTCTTCCTGGATGATGACCGAGTGCTCCCCCGCGACCGGAATCGTGAATTGGACTACCTTCATTTAACCAATATTATCAAAAAATATTGATTTTCCCCAGCCCTTCGGGTAATATTAGTGCGTAGAGGGGTTGAAGGCATGAAGGATATAAGGGAAAAGCGCATGCATGGACTCCTCTGCGCCCCTTGTCGATCCCGGCAGCGTGAGCACCAGTGCGTTACCGATAAACCCGGCCACGCCGCGGGATAACATGGCATAGGGCGTCCTTTCCTGCCCATACGCCCTGGCGGCTTCCATGATGCCGGGAATGGGGCGGTCGATAAGGGTCGCGATGGCTTCCGGGGTGACATCCCTTGGGCCGAGACCCGTGCCACCCGTGAACAAGATAAGATCGTAATCGTCGGCTACCAGTTGCCGCGCCTTGGATCGGATGGTGTCGATCTCGTCGGGTATGATGGAGTAATCGGAGGACAAGCCATGGGCAGAAAGAATATCGACGATCGCCTTGCCTGCGCCGTCGGTCTCGGGGGTTCGGGTGTCCGAGCACACGACCACGGCGCAGCGCGCGGCGGGCGCCGGCGCCGCGGACCCCGCCGCAGCGGGCGCCGGCGCCGCGGACCCCGCCGCCGCGGACCCCGCCGCCGCAGACCCCGCCGCCGCGGACCCCGCCGA
>CAZJDB010000143.1:0-47001 GCA_964544695.1 uncultured Chitinophagaceae bacterium | reverse complement strand
AATCAACCCAGCCAATTGGGAAAGCTCCGCATCCGAAGGCCGCACAACCGGCTGATTCAACAACAGCGGATGCTCCAAAAACGAATCAGGCATTTTTTCCATCGCCACGTCTCCCGAAAGCGTAACCACCGCTACCCCCTTCTTGCCTACCGCAAACTGCATGGCCGTTTGCAATATCCTCGGCATTTGCCGGGACGAAGCGATCGTCTCCCTATAATGACTGCATTCCAGGAAAATATGTTCGGGATGCGTTTCCTGGAAATAGGAGCTTCCAATCTCATTGCTGGGGATTTGTGCCGCGATCGCCAGGACCGGGGCCCCGCTGCGGTGGGCATCATACAAGCCATTGATAAGGTGCAGGTTGCCCGGACCGCAACTCCCCGCGCAAACGGCGAGTTTCCCGGAAAGCTGCGCTTCGGCGCCTGCCGCGAAAGCAGCCGCTTCCTCATGGCGGTAATGTATCCATTGTATACGCCCCGATTTATGGATTTCTCCCACGATAGCATTCAGGGAATCTCCCACTACACCGTGGACACGTTCCACCCCGGCAGCGACCAGATGGTTCACCAGGTGGTAGGCGATGGTTTGAGACATGACATCAGAAGTTTAGGTAAATCATCAGGAAAGCGGCCGCCGTCATCAGTAACAGCGCCAGTACCCCTAAGATATTCCGTCGAAGCGAATTAACCTTGCCTCCCATAATTTTTCTGTTGTTGGTAACGTGCAAAATGATGGCAATAATCACCGGAGCAATGAGGCCGTACAGGATGGCCGTGTAAATCAGACTCTGGATGGGAGAAATACCTATATAATTTATCAATAGCCCGATGACCAGGGCGACAAAAATAACGATGTAAAACGGCCGCGCCTGGTAGAATCGCTTATCGATCCCCTTGCTCCAGCCAAAGATCTCCGCGGCCATATAGGAAACCGAACCGGCTAACACAGGGATGGCCAGGAAACCCGTCCCTATTACCCCCAGGGCAAACAGGAGATATGCCGCGTGACCGGCCACGGGTTTAAGGGCCGCTGCCGCCTGATCGACCGTATCGATCTGGTGGATCCCCCCGGCAAACAATACCGTCCCGCACGTCAGGATGATGAAGAACATGACGATGTTGGAGAACAACATGCCCATGTTCACATCCAGGCGCATATCCGCCAGGAATCGCTTGCCCACGAAGATGCGCTTTCCCCCCGGTCGGGTTACGTCCTCGGCCTCCATGGTCGCCTGCCAAAAGAATAGGTAGGGGGAAATCGTCGTGCCCAGCACCGCCACCACGATCCCGAGGTAGGCCTTGTTCATCGTAAAGGAAGGGAGAAAAGTAGCCCGCAACACCTGACCCCAATCCGTATGCACATACAGGGGAACCACGAGATACACCAGCAGGACAAGGCAGAACCATTTTAGAATGTTCGCGAATTGCCGGTACCGGCAAACGACGATCGCCCCCAGGATAGCCCCCGTGAAGACGATGCAATAAACGAAGGAAGGAATGGGCGAAAAGACCATGTGCGCCACCGCCCCCATCCCGGCAATGTCCGCCCCTATATTCAGGATGGTGGCCGGTAGCGAAAATCCCAGGGCCAACCACCATACCCAGGGTGGATAGTGCTTCTTAAGCGTTCCGGCCAGTCCTGTTCCCGTTACCGCCCCGATCCGGGCGCACATTTCCTGAACCGCCGCCATGAGGGGGAAGGTGACGAGCGCTAACCAAAGCGTGCTGAGCCCGAATTGGGCCCCCGCCTGGGAATACGTGGCGATACCGGAGGGGTCGTCGTCGCTCGCCCCCGTTACCATGCCGGGCCCAAGGATTTTGAAGAACCCCTTGAGGGTCTTCATGTGTGGAATAATTTCCTCAACTTGTGTTTGATTTTTTAAGACCGCCGATTCAACACAGCGCTTCCAGGCGTGTATAGTTGCGGCAGGGTCTTTGTCCAGGTATGTATAGGTTCCAATTTTCATTCCACAATATGAATCCACAATTGCACTGTCTGTTAATCGACGACGACATTGACGACGGCGAAATATTCACGATTGCCATGCGCGATATCCATGAATCCATCCATACGGATACCGCCCTGGATGCTTTATCAGCCCTACAACGCCTCGAGAACCCCGAATTCAACCCCGATCTCGTGTTCATCGACCTGAACATGCCCAGGGTAAACGGGTTGGATTGCCTCAGGCGGATCCGCAGCCAGGACCGCCTGAGTGAGCTTCCGGTGATTATTTATTCCACTTCGGCCAATCCTGGTGACATAGCCGTCAGCCGGCGGGAAGGGGCCACGGATTACATGGTGAAGCCCACTTCCATCAAAAGCCTTGAAACGAATTTGAAAGACATATTACGTAAATACCAGAATAAAATTTTTGTCTGATCGATGATAAATGCCGACGTTCTAACGGATACTTTAGAAAGCCTGCCGGAAGCCTGGCTGGCCGCCATCATTCACTCTTCCGACGATGCCATCATAGGAAAGACCCTGGAGGGGGTGATCACGAGTTGGAATGCCGGGGCCCAGCGCATCTTTGGCTATACCGCCGAAGAGGCCGTCGGAAAGTCCATCATGATGCTGATCCCGGAGGACCGGAAAGAAGAAGAGCCCCTGATCCTGGAACGCCTGAAAAGGGGGGAACGCGTGGACCATTTCCAGACCCAGCGCGTCAACCGGAAAGGAGAACTCCTGGACATTTCCCTCACCATATCGCCCATACGTGATGCCTTTGGGAAAATCATCGGCGTCTCCAAAATCGCACGCAACATTACCGAACAAATCAGGGCTGAACGAATGGTCCTGGAAGAGCGCGAAAGAAGCCGCCAGGTCCTGGAAGAAACGGTGCAGCAACGGACCCGGGAACTCAGCGAAACCAACCGTCGCCTCAAGGAATCCAACCAGGAACTGGAGCAATTCGCCTATATCGCCAGCCACGACCTGCAGGAACCCCTGAGGAAAATCCAGGTCTTTTCGGAATTGGTTGAAACGCGCCTTCAGAACCATGCGGACCCGGAGGTGAGTCGTTATTTCGGAAAGATCAAGGATGCCTCTTCACGCATGTCGCGCCTGATCAGGGATGTCCTGGAATACTCGCGTTTGTCCAATACGGGTCTGCCCTTCCGGCCAGTGCCCCTGGACGAGGTCTTCCGTGAAGTCCTGACCGAATTCGACCTGCAAATCGTCGAAAAAAGGGCCATCGTCGTGGCCCCCGAATTACCCGTCGTACCGGGTATTCCCGCCCAACTGTACCAACTCTTCCGGAACCTCATCGGAAACGCCCTAAAATTCAGCCTGCGCGATCCCGTCATCACCGTCACCGCGGAGGAATGCGCCGGGTTCGCAAAACTCATATTCCGTGACAATGGAATCGGGTTTCCCCAGGAATACGCCTCGACCATTTTCAGAATATTTCAAAGGCTGAACCGTCAGGATGCCTACGCAGGTTCGGGGATTGGGCTGTCCCTGTGCAAAAAGATCGTGGATAACCACCATGGGACGATCACCGCCGAGGGTGAGCCCGATGTTGGATCGACGTTCACCGTGTGCCTGCCCCTCCAAAGCCCGCCGCCCCTCGCGGGACCTCTATGACGCCTTCTTTTTTTTCGCATTCCCCGCCAGGCTTGCCTTCAACTGCTCCATCAAATCCGTGGTCTGCTTGTGGACCACGCGCAACTTAGGCGTCACAATCTTCTGCCCTTTGGCCTTCTTCTGAATAATTTTCAATAACGCATCGGTGTACGTATCCTTATAGGCCGTGATATCGAAGGGTCCCGTCATTTGTTTGATCAGTTGCAAAGCCATTTTGACCTCCGTAGGCTTGATGCCCACCTTGGCTGACGTGGGCAGATCCAAATCTGAATGGCTCCGGATTTCCTCGGCAAAACGGATCTGGTCCAGGATGAGCACATTCTCAAAAGGCCGAAGCGCAACCAGGTGCTCCCTGTTCCGCATTACGAAAGAGCCTACTCCCGACATCTCCGCTTCTTGAAGGGCTTCCCTCAGCAAAGCGTAGGGTTTGGCACCTCCCTTGTCCGGCTCCATGAAATAAGGAGTCTCGTAATAGATCGTATCTATTTCGGATTCCTTACAGAACTGGAACAGCTCGATGCGCTTGTTCTTTTCGGGACTGGCCGCTTCAAAATCCTTATCGTCCAGGACGA
Organism: uncultured Chitinophagaceae bacterium; assembly: GCA_964544695.1. Classification (GTDB taxonomy): domain Bacteria; phylum Bacteroidota; class Bacteroidia; order Chitinophagales; family Chitinophagaceae; genus Dinghuibacter. The sequence continues at coordinate 42,841 of CAZJDB010000143.1, read as the reverse complement.
TGTAGCGCTCTCCTTCCTTATATCCCTTAACGATGTCCTCCCAGGGCACCTCTTTTCCCGTAATCTCGCTGACCCGCTTGTAGTGGATGCGCGCGTGGTCCTTCTTATCGAGCATGGTCAGATCCAGCTCGCTGCCCTGTACGGCACTGTATAGTTTCACGGGAATAGAAACGAGGCCGAAGCCGATGGCTCCTGTCCAGATGGGTTTCATAACGCTTGTAGTTTTTGGATAGCTTTAGACATATCGATCCCCTTCCCGAGAACGGGCTTGAAAATATCTCCCCGCTCCTTTACACGATCTAACGCGTTCAAAATCGTAAAATCGCTCATTTTAAGGCCCTTTTTCACCTCGTCCCATTCCAGGGGCATCGACACCGTCGCGCCCGGCTTTGGTCTCAGCGAATACGCCGAAGCCAGCGTAGCCTGGGGCCGGTTTTGCAGGAAATCCAGGTAGATCTTCGAGCCCCGCTTGCTAACCGTCCTTTCCAGGCTGGTGATCTTCGGCAATTGGCGCTGCACCATCTCTACGATAATGTGCGCAAACTCCTTGGATTGATCGTACGAATATTGGGCCGCCAGGGGGATATACACGTGGATCCCCGTGGACCCCGAGGTCTTGCAATACCCCGGGACCTTGATGGATTCCAAAATATCATGGATCACCCGGGCCGTTTCGATCACCTGGTCGAAATCGTTTTTGGAAGGATCCAAATCCAACAGGCACCAATCGGGATTGTCCGGACGGTCCACCCGGCTGCTCCAGGGATTCATCTCGATACAACCGAGACCCGCCATGTACAACAGGCTCGCTTCGTCCGTGGCCACCAGGAAGTGCTTTTCCTGTGCTTCCCCCTCACTGTGATACGCATACAACGTTGCCCAATCCGGAGCTTTCCCCGTCACGTCCTTTTGATAGAACCCGTGGCCGGCGATCCCCTCAGGGAACCGGTTCAATGACATCGGCCGGTCTTTCAGGTAAGGCAAAATATACGGCGCCATCTGGTAGTAGAAATTGAGCAGGTCCCGTTTCGTATATTTTTCCTTGGGCCAATAAATTTTGGATAAGTGTGAAAAGCTGATTTCATGACCCCCCACGGATTTCGTCTGCGACTCCTCGTTTGGGTTCAACAATGTTTTCCGTTCCATACGTTTTGATTTTACCGCCCGCGGGCCTTCCTCCCTCGCAACCCTCGCCTGAGGCTGCGCCACCTCCAGCACCACGTCTTTCGCCGCCTTGTCTTCCCTCAACCCCTGATAAGACGGATGCCGCATAATCCCATCATCCGTCAACTCCCGGTACGCCACCTCACAAACCAGGGACGGCTTCAGCCACGTCACCGTCGCTCCCGGCGGATCCGGCCGGAACCGCGAAGGCGCGTTCACATCCGGGGTTCGGGTAAAAGGGATTGTTTTCGTGACCAGGGGCTTGAACCGGGCCATCAGGTCCTTTTGGGTCGCCTCATCCCACCCCGTCCCGATCTTCCCCGTGTACACCAACCCGCTTTTATCATACACGCCCACCAGGAGGGCGCTGAATGCTTTAGGTGTGTCCTTGTTGCGCGTATATCCCCCGATAACGACTTCCTGGCGATGCACCGTCTTCACCTTCAGCCACTGGCGGGACCGGTCCCCGGGGCGATAAATCGAATCGGCCTCCTTTGCGATCATCCCCTCGAGCCCGTTCTTTTCCGCGGCCTTGAAGAATTCAGTTCCTTTTGCCGCAATCCCTTCGCTGTAATGGATATTGTCCAGGGGCGGCATGATCCGTTGCAACAAGGCTTTGCGTTCGGTCAGTGGCGCGTCCAGCAGTGAATAACCATCCAGCCACAAGAGATCGAAGACATAGTAATGCAGGTCCCCATCCGCTTCGCTCCGCCAATTCTGGAGTTGGTTGAAAGCAGAAAGCCCCTTTTCGTCGACTACGGCGATCTCCCCATCGATAACCGCATTCACCTTCCATGTCTCCAGGGCGTCCCGGATAGGGTAGTATTTTTTTTCAAAATCCTTATTGTTCCGCGAGCGGATGACCACCTTACCCTTCTGGATATAAGAAATGGCCCGATAGCCGTCCCACTTGATCTCGTAGATCCATCCTGGGTCGTCGAAGGGCTTATCCACCAGCGTAGCCAGCATGGGCGCCACGTCTTTCGGCATGGGCGCCTTACGCCCAATTTTCGCCAGTTCCGCCGCACCGGGCGCCGCCGCCTTCCGATCCGACTTCCACGTCCCCGACGGCGCCTTTGCCATCCCCTGAAGCGTCTTCCGCGAAATCACCGATTTATCCTTCAGCAGAACGTCTTCCGTGGTCGCGTACTGATCCTTATGCTTGATCAGCAGCCACGCATTCTCCTGTTTCCCGCGGGGAGCCATATGCACCAGGGCGAATTCTCCCTTCAGTTTGGAACCATTCAGGCGGAATTTCAGCGAACCGGCCTTGAGCTCTTTGAGCAGCTCCTTTTCTTCCAAAGCCTTTGAAGATAAAGGGGAAAGGGGCTCATAGGTGCCCCTGTCCCAAACGATCACCGTCCCCGCCCCGTAGTTGCCGGCAGGAATCACGCCCTCGAAATCCTTGTAATCGTAAGGGTGGTCTTCGACCTGCATGGCCAGGCGTTTGTCCGCGGGGTTGAGCGAAGGGCCCTTTGGGACGGCCCAACTTTTCAAGACCCCGTCCATTTCGAGACGGAAATCGTAATGGAGGCTGGTGGCGGCGTGCTCCTGCACCACGAAGTGCAAAGCTCCCCCATCCGCCCGGGCCCCGCCTGTCGGCTCGGGAGTCCGTTTGGCCTTACCCCCCGCCAGCCCGGGAGTCCGTTTGGCGTTACCGCCCGGCTCTGGCGTGTTCCGAAAGTTTCGTTTTTTCTTGTACGTGGAAAGGCTCATGATTTCTTTGGTGGCACCTTGTCTCCTTCCTTCCGTGCCTCAGCCAGCCCGATGGCCACGGCTTGCTTTTGACTGGTCACCTTTTTACCGCTGCGGCCGCTTTTCAGCGTGCCCTCCTTCCACTCCTCCAGGACCTCCCCCACTTTGTCTTCGGCTTTTTTCGAATACTTCTTTGGCATAACCTAAAATTTTATAGTAAAGTACAAATGACCTGCCAAGTCGCCGAACGCGCCCAATAGCGCATTAGCACTCGAATTGATGGAGGGCCCGGATCACTTTCTTTTTTTGCATCAGTTTCTCCCGTTCCCAATTATCCTTTAGATTGATCGTCAATGGATTGACCGCATCGTGCATGTCCCGCATGCAAGCGTTCAGCAGCGTCACCCCGTTGCAGGTATCGTTGAAGGCCCCGGCCTCCCGGCCGATTTTACGGATCGTCTCCAAAGCGGGATGCGTGCCCTCGTACCATTCGATCACGTATTGCATGGCTTTGAGGGTCTTCCGGGCTTCATGGATGGATTGGTCGGGCACGGGCTTGTGTTCCATGACACTGCCCAGGTAGGCGGATGCTTTAGAAAGATAGGAATCCAATCTATCAAAACTAGCCTTGTGGAACTGCTTGTCACGTAACTTTTTCCCCTGGCGGCGCACTACTTTCCGGTCGTACATCAGGGTCCATTCATGCTTCAGACCGGAAAGCCGCGCTTCCAGCCATTCCACCAGTTCGAGGGGCCGTTCAGGCAGCACCCGGACCTGATCGAGCAACACCTGGGCATCGCGGAGTTCCCCGGACAGTCTGTACAATTTGCGGAAAGATGGGGATAGCTTGCGTTCTCTTTTCGCTAAACACTGCATCAGGGCCTTCGTTTTTTTTACAGTCGTTCTCAGATCGTGGATGCAGTCGCCCTCAAATCCAGTCTGAACGCGGTCTCCCAACTGGGAAAGTCGTTTCCCGTAAGAGCGAAGTGTCTTGTGCAATTTTTTGCGGGTCATCTTTGGCACCATTTTTTCGCGACCTGTCGCTGAAACGGCCTGGTCCGATTCCTAACCTAAAAATAGCAACACCATGCAAAACTCCAAATCCAAAAATGCACACACCGCCGCAAGCCACGCCGGGAGCGCCGGGAGCACCAAAAAAGCCGGAAGCACCGAAAGCACCTCCCAAAAAGCAGAATCCCTCAAGCATTCCAGGCTCATGGAATTCTTCGTCGACCAGCTCGAAGACATTTACTGGGCCGAGAAAAAGCTGACCAAAACCTTGCCTAAATTGGCAGAGGCGGCACACTCCGATGAGTTACGCACCGCCTTCAACAACCACTTGACGGAAACGAAAAATCACGTCACCCGTTTGGAGAAGGCCTTTTCACTCATCGACATGGAGCCAAAATCCACGGAGTGCCCTGCCATGAAGGGCATTGTCGAAGAAGGAGAAGAGATCGTGGACGAAACGGCAGAGGCCACCGCGCAAAGGGATGTCGGGTTGATTTTCGCCGGCCAGAAAGCCGAACATTATGAAATGGCTACGTATGGAGGCTTGATTCAGCTTGCCCGGGTCATGGAATTCGATGACGTGGCCAAATTGCTGGAGGATACGCTGAAGGAGGAAAAAGCAGCGGACACCAAGCTGACCCAGATTGCGGCCGGGGGGATAAATGAAGAAGCCCTGCACGAAATCGAAGCGGACTAAACCGAATGGCGCGCCACGGGAGGCGCGCCGCCAATAGTAAGGACCAGCCTTAGACAAGGCCGGTCCTGCTTTCAGTCTTTATGTGTCTTGTATAAATGCCTTAACCAATCACTTCCTGCTAAGATCGTATTGAATATTTTGAGCTGAGTCTAAACTCAAGTCCAGGAAAGAAAGAGAGCCATCCGCAAAGTCCCTGATCTCAGAATCCCTGCCCTTTTCGGATTCCACCTGGAAGGCGCGGATATCCTTCTTGTGGTCCCTCATCGTCCACCCGATGAAAGACTGGTCGAAATCCGGTCCGTTTTTAGCCATTAATGCCTCCATCACTTCCTGTTGTTTGGGAGACAGCGAGGCAGGTAACCTCAGTCGTTTGGCTGCGGCAAGCTTACGGATGTCATCTATAGACTGGCTGTGAACCTTAACCAGCATTTCTCCCAATTCCCTGATCCTGGGGTTATCGGCCTTCTGAATAGCGATTTTCGACAAGGCTACTTCCAGCATTTGACCACAGGCCGCGTCGACGAGGAATGAGGCATCGTCCTGGGTCGGGATGGCCTGGGAAATCAACCCGGCGGTATTGCTCTCTTTTCCACCGGTGAAACTCGAATTGCAGGCCGTGGAAATAAAAAGGAGGGCTGCAAAACGATAAGGTGCTTTCATGACATATTGTATTCCAAACGCCATGCCGTGAATCATCAGATCAATTGTCCCCCGCTGACGTTGACGTCTATGCCTACCAAATGCCTGGCGCAATCCGAGGCCAGGAAGACGATCACGGTGGCGATATCTTCCGGGGTACCGATCCGGTGCAGGGGAATCGAATTCGTTACGTTTTCCATATTGTTCCCCTCGTTGAGCCAATTTAGGGTCATGGGTGTCAGGATATTGCCCGGAGATACGGAATTTATATTGATGTTATAGGGCGCGGCGAAACGTGCTACGCTCTTGGTATAGGCGATAACCCCCCCGAAAGAGGCGCAATAGGCAGGAATGCTGTCCAGTACTCCGTGTCCCGCGAATGACCCGATGTTCACAATTTTTCCACTTTTCCTTTCCATCATATGGGGCAGTACCGCTTGCGTACACAGAAAGGCGCCCTTGAGGTGCCCGTTGATTTGTCGTTGAAATTCTTCCTCAGTTGTATCCAACTGTCCGCCAACAGCCCCAGGTCCCGCAATATTGCAGAGGATGTCGATCTGCCCAAAAGCTGTAAGGGTGTCTTGCACTGCCCTTTCCACCTCACTTTTTACAGAAGTATTCATGCGGAGGGAACGTCCTTTGATCTCGGCTGCGACTTCGGCGCCCTTTTCCTCCTGGAGGTCCCCGATCATGACCCTCACCCCTTCCGCGGCCAGGATCCTGGCGACGGCCCTTCCGATTCCGGAAGCCGCCCCCGTAACGAGTGCGGCCTTTCCTGCTAGTTTCAAGTCCATACGATTAAGTTAATTGTGTTACGTCCGCTATCTTTTTGAGTTGGTCGGGTGTCAGCCGGGCCGCTACTTCGAGTGCCTTCAAGTTTTCCTCCAATTGTTCCTTTTTGGAAGCTCCCAAAATGGCCGTGGTCACCCTTGGGTTCCTGATGACCCAGGCGATGGACAGCAGCGCCATGGAAACACCCAACTCATCGGCAACCCGACCAAAATCCCTGGCCTTTTGCAATTTTTCCTCCGAATACGCCATGTCCCTCATGCCCTGGAATTCCGGAAGCGCCAAACGGGAGCCCGATGGAATGCCGTTGTTGTATTTTCCAGTCAGCATACCACTTCCAAGAGGGCTCCACGTGGTCAGCCCCAGGCCATAGGTATCATACAAGGGTAGAAAATCTTCCTCTACCTTGGATCGACGGAAAAGGTTGTATTCGGGTTGCTCCACGACCGGTCGCACCAAATGATCTTTTTCAGCCGCGGCAATGACAGCCAGAATCCCGGCAGCCGTCCATTCGCTGGTGCCCCAATACAAGATTTTCCCCTGCTGCACCAGTTGGTGCATGGTCCACGCGATCTCTTCCGCTGGCGTTTCCGGGTCGGGGCGATGACAATAGAAAATATCAAGATAGTCCGTTTGCAACCTAAGCAGCGCCTCGTCGCAGGCCTCGCGCAGGTGCTTGCGGCATAGTCCGTGCTGAGTTGGTTTGTTGTCGCCATGCCATCCGAAATAGGCTTTGGAAGTCAGGACATAGGAAGAGCGCTCCCAGCCCTTCTGCCTGAATACGCGGCCCATCATTTTTTCGCTTTCGCCTTTGGAATAAACTTCCGCATTGTCGAAGAAATTGATCCCTTTGTCATAAGCCAACTGCATGATATCTCCGGCCGCCCGGTCGTCCACCTGTCCGTGGAAACTGATCCAACTGCCTAGACCCAAGACACTTAAGTGTAAACCGGTATGACCCATTTTACGGTATTCCATACGTTCTCATGCCCAATTATTTTGCCAATCTTTGGAAGTATTTTTGCGGGCACATGAAAGCACATATCCTGGGCGCATCGGGAAGCGGGGTAACGACCCTGGGTCGGGCTCTTTCGGAAGCCACGGGCAAACCCTATTTCGATTCGGATGACTATTATTGGGAGCAAAAATTCACCATCAAACGCCCGGCATCCAAGCGTAACGCGAGCATGAAAGCAGCCCTGGAAGCCCGTGAAGATTGGATATTGGGGGGATCGGTCGTCAGTTGGGGGGAGGAAGTCTTTCCCGCTTTTGACCTCATCGTTTTCCTTTGGATCCCCAGGGAAGTTCGAATAAAAAGACTAATGGAAAGGGAAAGCGAACGCTATGGATCGGCCATTCAAACCGACCCGGTACGTAAAAAATTACACGACGAGTTTATGGACTGGGCCGAAGGGTATGATGTCCCGGGTGCCACGATCCGGAGCCTGTCCATTCATGAGGCGTGGATGGAAAAACAAACCTGCCGTATCGTCCAGATCAGGGGAGATACCAGCACCGCCGAACGCGTACAAATCTGTTTGAAAGAATTCATCACATGAAAACCAGCGCAGGCATCTTGTTATTTCGACGCCGGCCGGGTGTTGAATCCCGCCCGGCCGATTGGGAAGTTTTTCTGGTCCACCCCGGAGGCCCCTTTTTTTCCAAAAAAGACCTGGGCGCCTGGTCCATACCCAAAGGCGAACTCAGTGAAGGAGAAGCGCCCCTGGATGCCGCAAAAAGGGAATTCGCCGAAGAGACCGGGCATACCTTACACGGCAACTTCATCCCCTTGGCCCCCATAAAACAAAAAGGAGGGAAGACCGTGATGGCCTGGGCCCTGGAAGGCGACATAGACCCCGATAGTGTCAGGAGCAATACCTTTGACCTGGTCTGGCCTCCCGGTTCCGGACGGACTCAAACTTATCCTGAAATAGACAAGGCCCAATGGTTTGCCATCGAAGAGGCGGCTGAAAAAATAAACGAAGCCCAGCAGGGATTTTTGGAGGAATTGAAAAAATTATGACAACACGCATCATCGCCTATGCTTTCCTCGCCCTTTTTTTTGCGTTGGACTTTATCATCCGGAAAGGACCTGTAGCCAAAAAAGTTGCTGCTGGGCGTGGCCTATTGTTACCGGATCCAGGAAGAAGAAAAGATGCTGATCGGTGTTTTTGGAGCGTCATATACGGCCCACCAACGGGTATCCTGGCGCTTGATTCCTTTTCTTTGGTGAGGCTTTGAGTATCTGGTGTCATTGGATGAGTAATTGGCAGGATCTCCCAAATAGAGGAGTTTCTACGCTTGTGTGACCCGGGGGCGTTTATTATTTTTAATCGATGTCGCTCCAATGGACCTACTTGGCGTTGTGGTTGCTCTCCTTTGGACCCCCCACCTTGAGCAGCACCCTGAATCCATCCCCTGTATGTTCAGGCACCTCTTTCATTTACGTTCCCGCCAGCGCCAGCCCCCAGGTCGGATATACCTGGAGCCGGGCTGCCGTTGCGGGCATTTCCAACGCGGCGGCAACAGGCGAAGGCGCCATCGATGAAACCCTCGTCAATACGACGAGCCAACCGATTACGGTCACTTATACCTACACCTTGTTTTCCCAGGGGACCACGAACACGCAAAATGTGCAGGTCGTCGTGAATCCCACGCCGACGGTGGGCTTTTTCGTAAATTCTTCGACCCAGTGTTCCAATGGAAATAATTTTGTGTTCGGCAACACTTCTTCCATCGGCAGCGGGACATTGACCTACCAATGGAATTTCGGGGATGGAAGCACCTTCAACGGAGCCAATCCCCCTGCCCACACTTTTCCGGGCGCCGGGGTGATCCCCGTCACCCTCACGGCGACCAGCAGCGCGGGTTGCTCGGCCTCCAGCACCCAGAACATGACGATCAAAGAGTCGTCCTACACGGCGGTCAATGGGGAGATCACCCAAATCAACGGGTCGAGTTACACCGTTACCTACACAGACCTTTCCAGTGCCGTGAACTCGCCTTTCGTCAGTGCCACGTGGTCTTTCAATGACGGGAACCCCGTGGCGGTCAACCCTGCCAATTCGGGCACCCAGTTCACATTTATGCAACCCTTGTTTTTGGGCATGCAGGCGCAGCTCACCAAAACAGACGCCCAGGGATGTGTGACGTATGGCTACGCTGATCTTACGGTGCCCTTCGTCAGCTACGGACCCGCGAACCCCTTTTGGGCGGGGACGGTGACGGGAACGAATAATACCGCGACTATATGTCCGAATACCACTTTGTATTTTACGGACCAGACCAACCTTCCGGGTTATACCTACTATTGGATATTCGGAGATGGGTCGCCGCAAATCTCGGGCGTGAATATGACTGCCGTGCAGCACACCTACACGACTCCGGGAACCTGGTTGGTTTACGAAGGCATATCGAATAACAATAATTTAGCGACCACGAGTATAAGCAGGACGATCACCGTATATCCGGGCGTCAGCGGCATCACCCTGAGCCCAAATGTCAATTCCCTGTTGTTATGCCCCGGACAAACCGTCCTTCCCATCGAGTTCGGTCCCCAAGGTCAGGGAACGAAATTCAATTATGGCCTGAGCCTGGGAAATACCGGGGTGCCTCAGGGCGCGCCCGGCGACTATTACGTGCCCTCGTTTACCGCGTTGCCCAATACCAACAATCCCATATCGGAAAATATCGTCATTACAGCCACCTCACCCTTTGGGTGCGGGACCGCACTGCAAACCATCAACGTAAAAGACAACCCTTCCCCGAAAATTACGACCGCTTTCGCGCCTCAAACGGTGTGCAGCGGCGCCACGGTGACAGGGTATGCGCTGAATGGTACGCCCAACGGGGACACCTGGACCTGGTTCAACAGCGATCCCGTAACGGGACTTGTGCAAACGGGCGCGGGGAATGTTCCCAGCATCACGGGGACTACGTTTGCTCCTTCCCCCGAGCAGGCAAATGTTACGATTACGGCCACGGATATTTATGGATGCACCGCCACCGGCAACTACCCCTATACGGTCGATCCTCAACCCATGCTGACCAGCCTGCTGACCCCTGCCGCCCAATGCAGCAACCTTCCCTTTACGTACCCCCCGGCCAGCCAAACCACGGGCATCACCTATGCATGGTCCCGGGCGGCACAGGCGGGGATCGCCAATCCTGCGGCCACAGGGACCAACGGGATCGATGAAACGCTGGACAATACCTCCGGCGCGCCCGTCATCGCCACCTACGTTTATACGATGACCGCGAATGGCTGTAGCAATACCCAGGATGTGGATGCGACGATAGATCCGGTACCCGCCCTGACGGTCGCCGCGGTCGCACATGTTTGCAGCGGAACCCCCTACGCCTACACCCCAACGCCCACGGTACCCGGAGCCACGTACACCTGGACACGAAGCGCCCTGCCCGGTCTGTCCAATCCGACCGCCACCGGATCGGGCGACATCGCCGAAACGCTGACGGATACCTTTACTACCCAGGTCAACGCCGTGTACGCATTCCAGTTGACGAACCTGGGCTGTACCAATACCCAGGACCTTACGGTTGCAGTCGAACCTCAACCCCAGTTGGACACACCCCTGGTGCAACCGCCCGTATGCAGCGGAACGATATTCAACTACACACCTGCCACCAGCCAACCCGGATCAACTTATACCTGGACCCGGGCTACAGAGGCAGGAATTGCCAATCCCGCGGCCGCGGGCAACACCGCGATCGGTGAAACCCTCATCAATACGACGACCACCCCTCTCCTCGTGCCCTACGAAATTGCACTGATCGCCCCGGATGGATGTTCCAACAACCAACAGGTCACCACGACCGTCGATCCAACCCCCACGCTGACCCCACCGGCCGATGCCAGCCAAACGGTATGCAGCGGCGTGCTGACCGAAGACATTCCACTAACCGGACCAGTGCCGGGGACCGTATATACCTGGACCAATTCAAATATCGCGATCGGCTTGCCCGCATCGGGTACGGGGGATGTGCCAACCTTTCAAGCCGCTAATCCTGGAACTGCCACGATACAAGTGCTGGCAACGAGCCCCGCTGGTTGCATCGCCACCGCCGCAAACGCCGCAACCTTCACGATCGACCCGACACAAGCACCACAGGTAACCACTCCCATCGGCACCCTCCTTTGCAGCGGCGATTCGATACCCATCGATGCAATCGGGGCAAACACGTATCAATGGTACGTAAACGGGATGCCCATCGGCAATTTCGATGGATCGGAATACGATGCTTATACGCCCGGCGTATACACCGTGACCGCCATCACGGCCCAGGGATGCCGCGATTCCAGCGCGGCTCCCACGACGGTGTCCCTGATTCCAAAACCCCAGGTGTCGTTTTCCTTTCCCAGCCCCTGGTGCACCGGCCAACCCGTAACGCTGCTTAATACCACCACCGGAACGCCGCCGATTACCTTTCTCTGGACCGATACGTTCGGGGACACGAGCACAACGACTTCCCCAACCTTTACGTATCCCACCGCGGGTAATATCATCATGACCCTGGTAGCGACGCCGGACGGTTGCGCCACCTCGGCAGGCCAGCTCAGCGGTACGCTTCAGGTAGTGGCACCCGCTCCGGGGATCGACCTGCCCCCCGTCAATACCGAGCCCGGCCTGCCCACCGTTCTGCAGGCGCCGAATCTGGGTGATTCCATCGTAGTCTGGAGTCCCCCGACAGGGTTGTCCGATCCTGCCATCCAGGATCCAACGGCCACCCTGACTGCCCCGCAAACCTACTCCATCACGATGGTCACCTTCCAGGGATGCACGACCACCAATACCCTCCTGGTCCGTGTCATCCCGAAGAATGTCGTGCTCATTCCAAGTGCATTTACGCCCAATGGAGATGGGATCAACGACCTGTTCGTGATCGCGGGCCTGAACAATTATCCGGGCTCGTCACTGGCGGTATATGACCGCTGGGGCAAGCAGGTATATTATTCGGCATCCTACCAAAATAATTGGGACGGTGGGAACCAACCTGTGGGTACCTATGTCTACGTGTTGCAACTGAAAATATCGGGTGGCTATAAAATTTTTAAGGGTACCTTGGTGATCATGCGCTAAAAATCTCACACTATATGCTTAAACACGCTTGTTTATTCGTCTTCCTTCTGACGGCCACCGCTGCCGGCGCCCAGGACATCGGCTCTATTGAAGTTGCCGGCCGAAACAAATATTCCGGCTCCATCCAGGGATTTTCCATGAGCATGGAAACGCCCACCGATGCAACCTCCGGTCTGGCAACCGGGAAAAGGAAGCACGACCCCATCATCATCCACAAGGAAGTAGATGCGGGATCGAACATATTCTACTCGGCGGTAACCTCCAATGAAGTGTTCAAAACGGTCAAGATTGTCTTGAAAAACAAGGTCACCATCACCCTGACCAATGCGATCGTATCCAAGCTGACCCTGGTCGACGGCACCGCCAACGCCAACATGAAGGTGCAGGATGCGGTGGCCCTGGACGAGATCAGCTTCACCTACCAGAAAATCGAAATCACCTGGGAAAATAGTAAAACCAGCTTCAACGACGACTGGAACGCGCGGTAAGCTCCCCCTTTTGCGGTAAGCTCCCCCTTTTACGGTATTGGCAGGCGCCGGAAAAATGACCACTTTGCTGTCACCTAAAAATAGACAGCTATGCTACCTCTTTTCCGGCGCCTTGCGCTCATGACTCTCTTACTTTGGCTGGCCCATACCCCCGGAAGCGCCCAAACCCAACCCGCCGGGACCGGAACCTCCCAACCCGTAGGGACCGGCGGCGCCCAAAGCCAATCCGGCGATGCCTACGACAAGGGCAAAAGCTACATCGATCTCGGCCTGGGCCTTGGCTCGGAATACGGCGCGTCCATTGCCCTGGGCGGTTCTTATGAATACGGCTTCAGCAGCAGGATCAGCGGTGGCGTCTACGCATACTATGAACATTTCAACGAAGGATATGTGGGGTACAATTACGGGTATTCCTTCTTTTATTTCGGCGTAAGAGCATCTTACCATTTTGCAAAGGACTTAAAGATAAACAACAACAAAATCGACCTGTACGGAGGCGTGGGCCTCGGATATGCCACGGTCAACCAGTCCGCCCCCGAGGCGGCAGCCGGCTATCCGGCGGATCCCCGCTACGGCAGCAAGATCAATCCCGATATTTTTGCGGGGGGAAAGTATTACTTTGCCCATCGTATCAGCGCCTTTGCCGAATTGGGTTATGGCGTCAGCATCCTGCGCGCAGGAATAGGATTCAAACTTTAAAATGACGGTCAATATCCTTATATATGAAGACAACCCCGATTTCCGGGACGCCCTGGTCCAGTTGATCAACCAAACCCCCGAGCACCATTGCCTGGGCGCTTTTGTCAATTGCAGCAACGTCCTCGATGAACTCGAAACATACCAGCCGGATGTCATCCTGATGGACATCGATATGCCCGGGGCGGGAGGCATCGAGGGCGTTCGCCTCATCCGCACCAAGAACACGCACGTAAAAATCGTCATGCTGACCGTATTCGAAACGAACCAGCACGTCCTGGACGCGATTTGTGCGGGCGCTTCCGGGTATATCCTCAAACCCCACGTCTTCAAGAAGCTTTTCGATGCCATCGCCGAAGTGCTGGCGGGCGGAGCGCCCATGAGCGCCTCGGTGGCGAACATGGTCATCGATTATGTCCGCTCCCGCTCCACCACCCAGCAAAACAGCTTTCAACTGTCCGCGAAGGAAAAGGAAATCCTGGGCCACCTCGTCAAAGGCAGCAGCTTCAAGATGATCGCCGGCGATGCAGGCATCAGCATCGAGACTGTCAAGACCCACATCAAAAACATTTACGAAAAGCTCCAGGTGCATTCCAAGTCCGAAGCCGTCGTCAAGGCGCTGCGGGGGCGACTTTTCGAATAAGTGTCGGCGCGCCTCGCGCCCACTCCCGCATTCTCGGTATTGTCCACCCCGGAAGCCGGGAGTAGCTTTACCTCATGAGATATTTTTTATGGATCGCCATCTTGGCCATAGCCTGCAACAAAGCCGCCACACCCAGCACCGGTGGCGGCAGCACCACCGAAGCCTCCTCCCTGCAACAAACCCTGTATGATACCTCCGGGGCCACTTCAGTAATCGAAGCCCAATTGACCTTCAGCTATCAATACAACAACGGCGGCCAGGAAACCTACGCCCTGGAATCCGTGACCCAAGGCACGGCTACCTTATTGGATACCGTCACCATCACGTATACCCCCACCCTGGTGACCCTGACCGGCCTGAGCCTCGCAGGGACGACCCCGGTCAGCGTCCAGATTCTGTACTACCTAAATTCAGGCGGTACGGAAATCGACAGCTCCGTGACCGAGGAAACCGAGGGCGGTACCGTTGAACCCGCCGCAGAGGAGAAATACACGTACGGTTCCAATGGATTGGTGATGGAAATCGATTTTTATTCGAAGGAAGTGCCGACCGGAAAAACGATCTACACGTATAGTGGAAACGATATAACCACGGTGGAAACCGAAGGCCCGGCGGGGCAGACATACAGGATCGACACTTACACCTATGGTGCGGGCACGGGCAATTTCGACCTGAACAGCATCAGCTTTAGCCCCATCCTCCTTCACCAGGCCGTGGATTTGCCCAAGACCATGACGAGTACGATCAACGGCGTGACCACCGTCGTCAATTACACCTATACATTCGATAGCCAAAACAGGATCGAAGGTATCACCGCGACTTCGGGGTCGGGGAAATTGTACGAGAAAGATTACAACGTAGTCTATTAAGCCAGGGGCATCCACAAGCGCACCGTCGTTCCCTTTCCCGGACTGGATTCGATGTCAATGCGACCCTTCATCTTCCTTGCCCGGTTGTGCATATTGAGCAAACCATTCCCCGGCACCACGGAGATACGATCAAAACCGATCCCGTTATCCCGCAGGGTCAGCACGAGGAACCCATCCCTTTTATGCAGGAGGATATCGATACACGTGCAGGACGCATATTTGGCGGCATTGTTCAAGGCTTCCTTGAAGATCAGGTAAAATTCTTTGCGGGCCACCATGTCCAACTCGAGCCTGGAGACCGCATCAGCCACCTCCAGGGACCAGGCGATTTGCTGGGGCTCCAGCATTTCGGCGGAATACTCCTTCATTCGTGCCAGTACGTCTCCCATGTGGTCGTTGCGACTATTGATGGACCAAACGATGTCCGATAAGGCTTCCATCATTTTTTCGGAGCGGTCGCTGATTTTCGCCAGCAATCCCGCGCTTTCTTCGGGGGAATCGCCCAGACGCTTCAGGGCCATGCGGCTGTATATGTTGATCCCGCTCAGGGTGGAACCGATATCATCGTGCAGGTCCCCGGCGATCCGGTTACGGAGCTCCAGGCGCATCTTGATGCGTTGGATCCTTCCCAGGTACAAGAGGTAGATCAGGGTCCCCGCAGCAAGCGCGCACAGGGTGAAGAACCAGGGCGTTTTCCAAAAAGGAGGAAGGACGATGAGGCCGAAGCTGGTAGGCTGCGCACACGAGATTCCGTCCTGGTTCTCGCAGCGCACTTCAAAGTGGTAATGACCCGCCGGCAGGTGATGGTAGTGAACGGACCTGTCGGGTCCCGCATCCACCCAGTCCGGGTCATAGCCCACGAGCCTGTAAAAATAATGAAGGGTCTCCGCCTTCAGGAAGTGCAGGGATACATAATCTATGTCCAGGTCGTTGTGGTCATAAGATAAAGTGACCGTCAGGGATCCCGAGGAAGCAGAATCCAGGCCGATGCTCCTGTCCTCCAGGCGCAGCCCGGTGATATACACCCGCTCGGGTGGTGATTCTTCAGGTATGCTGTCCGGGCGAAAAGCATAGAAGCCGCCCTTGCATCCGATGAGCATGCGCCCGTCCCGGAGCCGACAGAACTGCAAAGCGGTCATGGGCTCCTGGCCCAGGCCATCTCCCCTTCCGAACTTTGTCACCCGGTGGTCCTTCAAACGCACCCTGCAAATGCCTACGGGAGTAGCCACCCAAAGATACCCGCGGCTTCGGGCATCCAGGGCAACGATATTGTTGCTGGGCAGACCGTCGGCCGTCGTCAGTTGCGTGGAGCGTCCCCTCCTGTCATCGAAAAAGTCAATTCCCCCCGCAGACATCCCAATGGCCATCACGTGCTCGTTTAATGGGGCCACACACGTCAGCAGCGCGCTGCTCAAAGACTGAGGGGGTTCGTATTGCCGGGTAAAACGGCCGGTCGCGGGATCGAAAATCTGAAGTCCCATATTGATGGTCCCCAACCACAACAAGCCTCCTTCCCCGAAAGTCATGAAATCGGCGGATGAATAAGTCAATCCCCTGTACGGCAGCATCCCATCATAGCGTCGGAAGGTGCCCGTCCGCTTGTCCCAGCAGGCCAACCCAACGTACAGCCCGAACCAGATATTCCCGCTGCCGTCCCGGAGCATAGACATTACCGATTTTTCTTGAAAAGCCGGGGGCCTGAGGATATGCATATCTCCCGAGGCCGGGTCATATATCGAAAGCCATCCGTGCTGGCAACCCACCCAAAGCTTCCCGTCATCACCCTCGGTCATCACCCAGGCCCGGTTGGAGGAATCTCCAATGCCCGAAGGGAAGCGCCACTCCTTCCTGAATTTCAAGGTGGAGTCCATCTTCAGGATGCCTCCGCCATAACTCATCAACCATACGTCCCCGGATCTGGATTGGAACAGGGACACCGTTTCCTTTGGGTTCGTGCCGTAAAACGTAAATCGCCCGCCATTGGGATCCGCGATTTGGATGCCGTGTTCGCAAGCCAGCCAAAACAAACCATCCTTGTCTTCCATGAAGTGGGTGACCTGATCCCGCTCATGATATTGCACCTCCGTCAACCGGTCCTTTCCCAAATCATAACACAGGAAACCCAAATTTGCCGTATACAACCAAAGGCGCCCTCCCCTGTCCTCGAATATATGGGTGACGCTGGTTTTCGTATTGAGGTGCGCGATCACCGAGTTGCTGTCTATCTCGAAGCAATCCAGTAAAGTGTCCCCGTAAGACACCCACAACCGGTTTTCACGGTCCCCAAATAACCGTATCACGTCCCGGGGACGATCCAGGACTGCCAGGTGTTCCGGATTGTCCCGCCAACTGTACAAACGCCCCCTGGCGGGATCCAATACATACACACCGTCTCCCCGTCCGTCGAGCCACAACCTGCCCTGACGGTCGAAGAACAGGTCACCCAGAAACCCCCCTCCGGCATCCTTGAACAAGGAATCGTAGGCGTGAAAAGATTGGTCTCCCTGCCGGTACTCCACCAGGGTGTGCTCCCCAGTCATCCAGATATTGCCTTCCTGGTCTTCCGCCGCGGAAAAAGCGAAGTCCAGGCCAACCGGAACGGGTTGATTACCCATTTTAATACATTTACCGGTGGAAGGATCGAACAGGCTGAATCCCTGGAAAGCCGTAGCCAGCAGGAGCTTCCCGCTGGACAGATTCCAGAACTTGGTGATCTGGTCCGAGGGTATACTGCTGCTGTCCCCGGGAATATGATGGAATGTGGTGAAATGATACCCGTCGTACTCCTGGAGGCCGTTTTCGGTGGCGACCCAAATAAACCCGTTCTTATCCTGGAGGAGGTCCTGGGCCGCATAATCGGCCAGCCCTTCGGAAATACCGAGGTGCTTCAATACGAAGAGCGATTGGGCGTCCCCGGAAGCCGGACCTAACGCAGCCAGGAAGCCGGCCAATCCTATCTTGAGGAAGCAGTTCATGGAGAAGGAGAAGCGATGATAAAGATATTTAAATATATTGGCCCTCACTATGAAGGTCTTATTATCCCTTTTCGCCCTTTTTGCCTTCGGGGGCGACCACTTCGCGCGGCCGGCGCCTGCCGGCGACCACTTCGCGCCACCGGCGCCTGCCGGCGACCGCACCGACTACCTCGGCCAAACGCCCCCCGGTAACACACCCATCCTGTTCGCCGTCTCCGACGCCTGGGGCAACCGCGATATGGCCATTTCCCCCGATGGCAACGATATTTTCTATACCCTCCAGCAAAACGGCCTCATGCTGAACGCCATCATGCACGTCCACCGCTACCACGGAACCTGGACCAAGCCCGAAGTCGCGCCTTTCAGCGGACAATACGGAGATTTGGAGCCCGCATTCTCCCCCGACGGTTCCAGGCTGTATTTCACCTCCAACCGCCCGCTCACCGACACCGGCGCCGCTAAGGACTTCGACATATGGTACGTACCTACCAACAAATGGGGCCCGGCAGTTCACCTGCCCGCTGCCATCAACGGACCAGGCGATGAATTCTATGCCTCCCAGGCGCGGAACGGTAACCTCTATTTTACACGGGAGGTAAGAGGTCGTCGCGAAGACATTGTGATGTGCGCCTTTCATAACGGTGTGTATGATTCGGCCCGCAGCCTCAGCGATTCAGTAAACTCACAATACTCCGAATACAATGCCTACGTTGACCCGGATGAACGCTACCTGATTTTTGGCAGCTACGGGCGCAAGGACCATGGAGGAGGAGATTTGTACATCAGCATTCGGCGCCCCGACGGGACCTGGGGCACTGCCCGGAATTTACCGGCGCCCCTGAACTCCGATGCCCTGGACTATAGTCCCTTTGTGACCCCCGATGGGAAGTATTTTTTCTTTACGAGTAATCGCAGCACCTTGACGCAGCCCTTTCCACGCCGCATGAACCGGGCGGAAATCTACGATGCGCTGAACAAGCCAGGCAATGGCAATGATGATATTTATTGGGTCAAAGCGCAGGCCTTGTTCCAGACCCCGTAACTTATTCCACACCCCATAAACAGTCCGCAAACCACCCCTTGCTGTCCAGGAAATTCCCCAGGGGGCGGAAGCCCGAGGCCAGCGCCATTTCTTTGGTCTCTTCCAGGGTATATTTCTGTGAAATCTCCATGAAGATGGGTTCATTCGCCGCAAAAGATATGGTTACGTCGCCTATCTGCACCTTTTGATCCGACTTGCTCACCAGGTAACTTTTACAACTGCCGCTCAGGGGATCGTAGGTGGGAAAATGGCCCCAGCGATCCAACTGGAAATCGGCGCCCAGCTCCTGGTTGATCCGGTGCAGAAGGTTTAGGTTAAAAGCCTTGGTAACACCCTGCGAATCATTATATGCATCCAGGATGATCTGGGGTTCTTTTTTTAGATCGAATCCCACCAGGAAAAGGTCCCCGGGCTGTAAATGTTCATGGATTTCCCTGCAAAATTCCAGGGCTTCGTAAATATGAAAATTGCCAATATTGGCGCCCATGAACAAAATGACCTTAGGCTTTACCGACAGGTCTCCTGCCACCCTCAGCATCTCCATGTATTCTCCCTGCAAACCTTTATACTGAAGGCCGGGAAACCGGGCCGGCAACGTTTCGTCCAGGGAATGGATAACGCTGGCGGATATGTCCACTGGAAAATAAGTAAAGTTCTGTCCCTGGGCCAACAACTCGCGCAGGAGAAAGCTTGTTTTCGTCGCGTCTCCCGCGCCCAGCTCGATCAGGTCGAATTCCGTCGTCCGGGACCGGATCGCGCGGATAATGTCCTGCGCCTGGCTGCTGAGGATGTCACTTTCACAGCCCGTAGGATAATATTCAGGCAGTTCCATGATCTGCTGGAATAACTTGTCCCCTATGGCGTCGTAGAAATATTTTGGATTCAGGTATTTGTGCCTGGAGCAGAGTCCCTGAATCACCTCCTTGCGGAAGGTTGCATATCCTTGCACGCTCTGGGGTGGAAATATGGAAAATGTGTGCATACGTAAGGGTTTATTTAGCCAATCTTATGCCAGTGAATTGCCACCTCAGGGGTGGATGGAAAAAATTACGGTAAGTGGGGCGGCTGTGTCCGGGCGGGGTCACCTCACTGGCCCCTCTCAGGACCATTTGGCTGACCATGAATTTTCCATTGTATTCTCCAATGGCACCCGCCGCCTTGACAAAGCCGGGGTACGGTAAATAGGCGCTTTCGGTCCATTCCCAGCGCCTTCCCCAGTCGAATCCCGCACAGGCCGCCTCCCATTCAGCTTCCGTAGGCAGCCTATACCCGGCCCAGGCTGCAAAAGCCGAGGCCTCATAAAAACTGATATGACAAAGCGGTTCGGTCGGATCGACCGCCTGCAGCCCGTGCCACGAATACAGCATCCATGTGCCGTCGATCTTATGCCAATACATCGGCGCTTCCACTAAGTTTTTATTGACCCAATCCCAACCCTCGGCGTGCCAGTGGCGAAAGTCGCGGTAGCCGCCCGATTTCATAAATTCCAAATACTCCCCATTCGTTACCAGCGCCGCGGAAATCCGATAAGATGGTAAGTAGACTTTATGCCTGTCCTTTTCATTGTCAAAGAAAAACGCTGATCCGGAATATCCAATCTCATACAAACCTTCGCTAATGTCGATCCAACCGCCTGCCGCAGCCCTGCCGCCCCTGGGGCCGCCGTTGCCGGCCGCTGGATAAATACTATCCCCATAAGCCGGAAACAACGGATTGTGACCAAGAATGTACTTGATATCGGTATACAGCAGTTCCTGGTGCTGCTCCTCATGATTACACCCCAGCTCCACCAGTTCACGAACCTCGGAAGAAACGGGCCGCGCCAAAAAAGCCTCCATGGCAGAATCCACATAAGCACGATACTTGAAAACATCCGCCACCGTGGGCCGGCTCAAATTCCCCCGGTCAGTGCGTATAACCCTGGCCCCCACCGATTCGTAATAGCTGTTGAAAACGAAATTATAGTCAGGGTTGAATTCCACGTATGCGGCGTCGAAGCCTTTCAGTAAAAAAGTCTCGAAGAACCAGGTACTATGCCCCAGGTGCCATTTAGGCGGGCTGACATCGACCACGGGCTGCACCACGTAGTCCTCCGTTTGGAGGGGTGCGCAAATATCCATGGATCGCTTTCGAACGATTTGGTATTTATTCAACAGTTCCATAAAAACATTACTTTTTCATATACGCACTAAGATCGGAGATGGATCGAATGTTCAAAGCATCTGATTCGTCTTTCCGCATCATCAGCGCGTAGGTATTATTGAATCCAATAGGTTTTAGCCACGAAATGCCGTATTGGGTATGGAAAGCTTCCTGCACATACCGGTACACATTTTCCGGCCGGTGCCCGAGCGAATCCAGGATGCGGCCCGGGGCGTGCAGAATGACCAGCAAGCCGGTGCCGGTATACTCAGGATACAGGTCGATCTCCCCGGCCCTCAGAGCGTTGAAGCAAATGATCGTGCCTCCGAGTCCCGTTTTGGTGACGACACGAAGATCGGTATACCCCTCTATCAAGTACTTATACATATTGGCGAGTATATAGCCGTCTCCGAAGATTTTGGATCCAACAACAATCGTGCCTCCCATGCCGCTCCCCGCCGGGCGATACAACCCGCAGGAGCGCAAAAACGCCTCAGCCACGGCCTCCGGCGTTTGCTTCAGGAAATCCACCCTGTAATTCAACTCTGTCATGATACTGTCGTTGATGCGCCCGGAGAGCATGTTCAAAACGTCAGGCAGTGTTGGATATCGCTGAATGACGGCCTCCCGTAAAATGGGCGCCGCATAATAAGGCGGAAAAATGCCCTTGTCATCCGAAAGAATGGCCAGGTTAAAAGCGCGCACCCGTCCATCCGTGCTACTCCCGCTGATCACGTCCAGCTTCTTTTCTGCCACGGCATTGTACATCAGGTTGTCGTTGATCACCAGGGTCCCGATATGCAAATCATACACTTTCCGCAAGCCCAGGTATCCATCTTGTCTGCCCATGAATTCAGGGGTAAAGCCAGCCGTCAGCCGCGAGCCATGTAAAGAAGGCAAAACGTAAAAAGAGGAAAGGACCAATATCAGCAGGGGTCCTATCCACAGGACCCGTCTCAGTGCGGGAAGGCGGAGGTGCTGTACCAGCGAAATCAGCCAATCCAGCAGCAGAGCAAGCAACGCTGCCGGAATGGCACCCGCCAGGATCATGTTGGTATTGTTTAGTGCGATCCCCCCGAATATGAACTCCCCGAGGCCTCCCGCGGCGATATAGGCGGCCAGGGTCGCTACTCCTACATTGATGACCGTGGCGGTGCGGATACCCGCGATGATCACGGGCATGGCCAGGGGCAGTTGAACGCGGGTCATGATTTGCCGCTGGCTCATACCCATGCCCCGGGCCGCTTCCATAATGGAAGGATCGATCCCCGTGAGGCCCGTATACGTATTCCGGATGATGGGCAACAAAGCATATAGGAAAAGGGCCGCAATCGCGGGTTTGGCGCCGATCCCCAGCACAGGGATGAGGAAACCCAGCAGGGCGATGCTGGGAATCGTTTGAAAAACCCCGGCTATCCCCAGCACCGGCCCCGCCAAACGTCGCCGGCGGCTGATCCAAATACCCAGGGTAATGCCCACCGCCATGGCGATGAACAGGGAACTGAAGGTGAGGCCTATATGCACCAGGGTTTGTTGCAGCAATTTGGGGTATTGCTGCTGCACGAAGGAGAGAAAGCCTGGTTGCTGGTCCTGCATGTCATCGATGTTTAAATGCGTCCATAAGCTCCCCAGGCTTCCCTTCCGGATCTGTCAGGGCGGCCTCCAGCGCTTCCAGTACGGAACCTTCCCCTTGCATCCCTATATCGGACAATTTCGTTACACTCAATTCCAGCGTAAGGCGGTCCCCATCGAAAAATTCGCGGATCCAATCGCTCGCCGGATGGAACAACAATTCGGCCGGCGTCCCCCATTGGGCGACATGCCCTTCGTGCATCAGGCAAATGCGATCCCCCAGGAGGCACGCCTCGTATACATCGTGTGTCACCAGGATCACCGTGCGGTTGCGTACCTCGTCGAGAGATTTGAAATCCTTACGGACCTCGGCGCGTGTAATCGGGTCCAGGGCGCCAAAGGGCTCGTCCATCAGGAGCACTGGCTGGTTGGCTGCCAAAGCGCGGGCCAGGCCGACCCTTTGCTGCTGTCCGCCGCTCAATCGCGCAGGGTAAGCCCCTCCAAATTCCGCCGCCGGCAGCTTCAATTTTTCGAGCAACTCGCGGGTGCGTTCGTTTGTTCTTTTTTGGTCCCAGCCCAGCAGGCGGGGCACGACACCAATGTTTTCGGAAACGGTATAATGTGGAAAAAGACCCTTATCTTGTAATACATACCCAATCCCGCGCCGCAACGCCTCGGGCGACTGCGAATGCACATCCCGCCCGTCGATGCTGATGCGTCCGCCGGAGGGTTCCAGTAACCGGTTGATCATGCGTAGCGTTGTCGTCTTCCCGCTCCCGCTGGTCCCCAGCAGGACGAGCGTTTCGCCTTCGTTTACGGAAAAGGAAACATCCTCCACCACAGCGGTTTCCGAAGAAAAGCGCTTGGTGACCCCGTCGACGGATATCATCACGCGCGCGTTCATTTGTCCAGCGTCATAAACAAATTATTCAGTGATTCTGCGTACAGGGGGTGGGCGAAAACCATATCCCGGATGCGCTCATAAGGCATATCCGCCGCCATGGCCATTTGCAGGATGGTCATGATTTCACCGCCCTCCTCTCCCAGGATGGAAGCGCCCAGGATGCGGTGCGTATTTGAATCCACGATGGCTTTCATGAAACCTTTGATATTTCCTGTTTCCACGGCCCTCGCTACACTCGTCATGGGAAGCACGGCCGTCCTGTAGGACAGACCCTGGGCCTTGGCCTCTTTTTCGGTGACCCCGATACCGCCCAATTGGGGATCCATGAATACGCAATAGGGTACCAATCGGCCCCGCGTGCTCAGATTCCCTTTTTCTACCAGGTTTCTATAAACGATCAGGTAATCGTTGTAGGAAATGTGGGTAAAAGCGGGCCCCCCTTTCACATCCCCGATCGCGTATATGCCGGGCACGTTTGTTTTCAGGAATTCGTCAACTTTGATGAACCCATGGGCGTCCGTCTCCACACCAGTCTGATCGAGCTTCAGCGCCGCCGTTGTGGGCCCCCGCCCCGTAGCCACCAGTAAATGACTTCCCTTCAGCGTTTTTCCATCCGCGAGAACCACCGTTGCGGGCGCTTCTACGCTTGTTACCGTGGCATTCAGGACAATTTGCATCCCCTCTTCTTCCAGGATTTGCTTCACTGCCATTTGAGTGTCTTCGTCTTCCCTGCCCAGCAAAGCCCCGCTCCGTTCCACAATCGTTACTTGACTTCCCAACCGGCAGAAGAGCTGCCCCATCTCCACCGCGATGTATCCTCCCCCAAGAACGACGAGGCGCTGCGGCACTTCCGTCAGTTCCAACATTCCGGTGCTGGTCAGGTAAGGCACCTTATCCATGCCCGGTATGGGTGGGATCAACGACGTGCATCCCGTATTGATGAAAATGTGTTCGGCCGTATGTGTTTCCCCGTTTACCAGCACCGTTTTTGGACCGCTGAACGAGGCTTCTCCCCGAATGAGCGTCACGCCCGCGCTAAGCAAACCCCTTTCGTTTGCACCCCGAAACATTTCAACGATGCCGTTTTTACGGCGCATGATTCTGGAAAGTTGGATAACGGGAGCATTCACTTCAATCCCCCGGGCGGGGGCTTCGCGGACCAGGTAGGCCAGGCGGGCATCCGAAATCATCGCTTTGGTGGGTGTACATCCAATATTAATGCAGGTGCCCCCCACGAAACCCTTTTCGATCAAGGCGGTCTGAAACCCGGCCTTAGCCAGCTTTCTAGCCAATGGCGTACCACCCTGCCCGGAGCCCAGGACGAGAGCGTCCCACTTCTTTGCCGGAGTATTCATGCGTTAGCAATTAATAAATAGGTAATTTATCCCGCAAAACCTATTTTCATATGGCGGGTAATAAAGTTAATGCAGAATTGATACAAACGCTCAAGACCAACCTCCTGGACAGTCATGCCCGTGTCACATTGGACAGGGCCCTCAAGGGGCTGCCCGCCAACTTACGCGGGATCGTACCCGAAGGCATGCCTTACAGCATATGGCAAATTGTGGAGCACATGCGGCTCGCACTGTGGGACATGGTTGCCTTCAGCTCAGGCCCCGCCCACAAGTCACCTGACTGGCCTATCGGATATTGGCCCACCAATCCCGTCCCGCCCTCCGCGCACGCCTGGTCCGACACCGTGCACAAGATCAGGGATGAAACCGAATCCTTCATTCGTCTGTTGGAAGTGCCGGAGGTTGATTTGTTCAAGCCCTTTTCCTACGGTCAGGGACAAAGCCTGTTCCGGGAAGCCCTCCAAATCATCGACCACCAAAGCTATCATACCGGGGAAATCGTCGTGCTCAGAAGAATGCTCGGCGCCTGGAATTAATTAAATGCATATGATTAAACGATTGGCTTCTATCGACGTGTTTCGTGCCCTGACCATGTTCCTCATGGTATTCGTCAATGACCTGGATGCCGTCCCCAAGGTCCCCGAATGGATAAAGCACGTCAAGGAAAATGTGGATGGCCTTGGCTTTGCCGACACCATTTTCCCCGCTTTCCTCTTCATCGTGGGCCTGTCCATCCCCTTCTCCATCAAAAGCCGCCTTGATCGCGGCGAATCCCGCGGGTCGATCTTCTGGCATATCGCCTTACGATCCCTCGCCCTGTTGATCATGGGCTTCTACCACGTCAACCTGGAAGACTATCTCCTTACAGGAGCCCTCATTCCAAAAGCTATCTGGGAAATAGGTATCACCGTTGCCTTCTTTGCC
This sequence comes from uncultured Chitinophagaceae bacterium, assembly GCA_964544695.1. Lineage (GTDB taxonomy): Bacteria > Bacteroidota > Bacteroidia > Chitinophagales > Chitinophagaceae > Dinghuibacter. The sequence goes on along the minus strand of CAZJDB010000143.1, from coordinate 17,138 downwards.
ATCTGGCTGGATTACCCCAAGGATATGTCACCAAAGCGGCGCCTGCCCATCCAGATCGCGGGGATCCTCCTCCTGGTCGCAGCAGCCCTGGTCTACCAGGGCGGCAAGCCCGGCGCGCCCGAAGGCCTCAGCCCTAAATGGTGGGGCATTCTCGGATTGATCGGCTGGTCTTACCTCATCTGCGCCTGCATCTACCTATTTTCGGCGGGTCGCTTTTGGGTCCAGGTCCTCGCCGCCTTGTTTTTTATCGCCTTTAACGTCGCCTTCCACGCGCACCTCCTCGGCGGACTCCGTGACATCCATCATTACATCTGGATCGTGGGGAATGGCTCCATGCCCGCCCTGACCATGGGCGGCGTCGTTACCGCCCTGCTATATACCCGCGCCCTTGCCACGCCCCGCATCACCGCGACCGAGACCCCGGCCGCCGCCCCCGCACCGAATGCCCCGCCCACGCCGGGCATCGCCGCGACCCCCGCCCCGCAATCCAGCCCCGGCCGCTGGTACCTGATCGCCACCCTTTTAGGCGCCGCCCTCATCGCCTTAGGCTTCCTCGTCCGCCCCTACGGCGGCATTTCCAAAAATCACGATACCCCTTCCTGGGTGTGCATCTGCATGGGCATCAGCGTGTGCGCCTTCGCCTTCCTGACATGGCTGGTCGATCAAAAAGGTCATGCGTCCTGGTTCAACTGGGTAAAGCCCGCGGGTACAAGTACACTGACGTGTTACCTGATTCCGTACCTGCTGTACTCGATTTTCATGTTGTTCCATTTCAAGTACCCCTATCCCTTCAATGAAGGCCCCGGAGGACTGATCCGATCCATCCTGGTAGCTTTATTTTGCGTATGGGTTACGGGATTGCTTGAAAAGCGCAGGTTGCGTTTGAAGATTTAAAGTATAGCATCCAGAAAAGCCTGGATGGCTAATCTTGTTCATCTGATTTAAATCCAATCCTTCTACGAGGTGAAGGTTCTGGATTAATCAATTGTTCAAGGACCTTATAAATTTGTTCAAATTGGGCATCGTATTTACCCCGCATTTCTTCAAGCAACTGCTTGATTTCTTTGTAATTAACTGCAATTTTTCGCAGCGCCACAAAGGTTCGCATTATGGCAATATTCATTGCCACGGCTGATGGACTATTTAGAACGCTCGAAATCATCGAAACCCCCGACTCCGTAAACGCGAATGGTATAGCCCCGCCAAGTACTTTTTTGTTAGGTATCACAAAATGTGATACCACTATATCTATTTCATTTTCAGCAAGTTAGAACATAAAATCCTCAGGGAAGCGACTTATATTTCGACGAACCGCCTGTTTTAAGACCCGTGTTTCAACCTGATATAATTCTGCCAGGTGCACGTCCAGAATTACACTTTCCCCCCGAAGCAATAAGATTTTACTCACAATCCTTTCTTCCGGAATACCCACTTCATGACCCGCCAATTCCATAAGAGAGCCAAGGTCGTAACTTTCCAATTTTTGTGAAAGTAAATCAGCTTTTTATTTTGCTCTAATCGAATTTTGAAATGTTGAATTATCCCCTTCTTTAAGGGTTTTCCCTTCAAAAAATTCCGGGCTATTTTTAATCCATGGTTAGGCCTGGATTAATCCGTATAATATTAGCCGGAATTGTAGTGGTGGTGCATTTAACGCGTTTCAACTACCTGGGGGAATTCGCAGTGGATTGTTTTTTCATGCTCAGCGGCTATTGGATAGCCCTGATGTTTAACGAAAAATATTCCAAAAAGGAAAAGGCGATCGGGATATTCTATATCAGCAGATTCTGGAGGATACTCCCCGTATTTTACGTTTTTTCCCTACTGGGTCTGATCGTTCACTTCATCTCCGGGGACTTGATGTCCAAATACAACGCCATCCATTCCTCAGGCCTCAAAAGCATATTTTGGATTTCGAACGTATCCCTGCTGACATACGACCTGACCCCTTTCAGGCTCCTCGGCCCGGCCTGGTCCCTGGATATCGAAATGCAATTCTATCTCCTCTTTCCGTTGTTCTTTTACCTGTTCCGGAAGCAAACGATCATGCTATGGATACTCACGGGACTCAGCTTCCTGGGTGCGCTGTCGATTTGGTTTTTCTTTGGCGGCGGGGCCCTGGATCACACCATTCTGTCCTACCTGTTCTTATTCCTGACGGGTGTATTGGTGTACCAGGCCGATATCCGATTCCCCAAGACGATCCAACGGGTAAGTCTACCATTGCTCGGTATGTGCTTGATTCTCCAATGGGTCATGCATACCAATCGGTTCTCGAACAACATAATGACAATCATCAATCTGGTTTGTGCACTGCCGATATTGATGGGTTCGGTAAGGGTAAAGAGCAACACGAGGGATAAATTCTATGGAGAGTTGTCCTACCTCGTTTACCTCTCCCATTGGGTGTGGATCATCCCTTACAATATGGCCATAGCCTCCCTACACAACAAAATAGGACGGTTACCCTACATAGCGGGTTTCCTGGTGGCGACCATATTGTCTTCGCTGGCCGTGTATTATTGGTTGGACAGAAAATCGGAAAAGCGACGGCACCAATGGGTCAATTTCCAACCCGGTCTCACCGTGACCCAGCCGTCCAAAATATCGCATTCCGAAGAATATGGGTATAAACCGTATCATCGAACAGGATAGGATCGTGTCCCATAAAAATATACACATTCCGCGCCCGAACGGAAGGATTGCACCATATAACAGGGTGGTCCCCCATCTTGATCGATGTGTCCGGCCGGTAAGAAGCTTCGTCCACGTCCGCCAGGACCTGAGCCCCTCCCAATCGGGGGCTTTTATCCCAGGTATACCATTCTTCCTTCCGGACAACAAAAGAATCCGGAATCCCCTTCATAACGGGATGGCCGTGGTCCTCCACGTGAACCGTCGCCGAAGCAAAGCGCGCGATGTAATCCTTCCAGCGGATGCCCCCCATGAAGGTGGAAAACCAGGACCACATGGGATACCCGTCGAATTCACCCAGCAGGGACGCATGGTGCAAGCCGATCCACCCGCCGGTTCCCAATGAAATATATCGCTGAAAAGCGGCCACGGCGGCGGGCTTCCAGGCATAGGGAGCGTAGTCGAGTTGTAAGAATACCTGGTACCGGGCCAAAAAAGTTTCGTAGATGGAATCGGTATTCGTGATGTAGTCTACCCGGAAATTGCTGTCGGCCGCCAACTGATCCAGCCACACCCGGGCGCGTGCCGAAAAAGCGACGTGGTGTCCGCCATTCTCGTAAAGGGCGAGCACCCGGAATCGAGGCGCAGCCGAAGCCCGCGAAGGGGCGACCGGAAAAATCCGACCCATCGACGGATCATTAAAAATCCGTTGCCGCATTGCCTCATAATCGATCGCGCCTTCATGCGCATACACGACCTTCCCTCCGGGATCGACGAGAATACTATAAGGCAACGCGCCCTTCCAGGAAGGATCGATGGCCTCGATCAACGCATACTTATCGGAACCCGTATAAATATAATTGGGCGAGGAACACTCCATCCTCCGCAGGAACGCCAATGCGGAGCCGGCGTGAGCAGCGTCATCCAGGCTGATAGAAACCAATTGAAACCCCCTGTCGCGGTAAACCCGATTCAGTGTAACGAGATCCGGAAATTCATGCACGCAAGGCACACACCATGTCGCCCAGAAATTAATAAGGCGCAGCTGGCCGGAAGTATGATGAACCAGCGAAGAAACCCCCGAAAGTCCCAATGTATCCAACGCCACCGGCTCCGAAGCCCATTTGACGATAGCCCGGGCCTTCCAAACGGATTTCTCCTTCCACTTGATCGAACACCCAAAAGTCTTGGTCGAAGCAACCGGCACGGGACGCCCCGCCAACAGGGCATCGATCGCAGCAGCAGCATCACGAGAATGGGGCGTCTTGGAAGGATCCTCCGTATCATCGATACGACCCTCGTAACATAAACGACGCAAACTATCGAATATGAACACATGTGGCGTAGTCACGGGCCCATAAGCCCGAGCCGCCGACTCATGTTCCCCATCATACAAATAAGGAAAATTATATCCCGCCTGACGCGCCCGAATTTTCATGGAAGCATAAGAATCATCCAGGTCGCTATACCCCAGCTCATCCAGTCTCAGGGCCCCCGGGGCGTTTGGATTGATGCCCACCACCCGGACACCGGTAAGAGAAGCCAACCGTATAATACGCCCTTCATACGCCTGCGAAGTCGGACAATGATTGCACATAAATACGATCATCAACACCCGGGCGGACCGGAAGGACGCGAGCGAATAAAATCGCCCGTCTGTGCCCAACAAATGAAAGTCGGGCGCAGGCGCCCCGATCGAAAGCGTAGGATGGTCATTCACGTGCTCCGGATCGGGCTGGGGATGGCCCAGCGCCACCGCCAGCATATACCAGTTGGTGTGCGGTAGCCATTGTTCCGCCCAGCGCCAATCATAGTCCTTGTGCGTGACGGAGTAAGGGATATTGAAATCGATGTCCTCCTCGTCTTCGAGCCCGGAGGTGATGCCATTGACGATACCCCCGGGAGCATTGGTGTATTCGAAGGTGCCGAAGAAACCGTAAGCCGGATTGTTATGTCCCGTTCCCTGGAGCATGCACGCATCGAATGGATTTTCCCCAAGTATCCAGTTAAGTTGGTCCGATGCGAATCGTTCCAGGGAGTCGGCAAACGAACCGCCAAACACGAACTCCGCCATACGCGCCGCCGTCGCCATGGAAGCCAGGCGTGCATCCTCCCCCTGCCACCAGGGTGAGGCCTCTGTCCCATGGGGAAAAAAGTAGGCGCTGTGCCGGTGACCCAGCGTATCCTGGACCAACTGGCGGCTGTAGCCAAAAGGATTGACCACCTCCCGCGAGATGGACAAATCAAAACGAAGCGACCTTTGCACCACCGATCGAATCAAAACCTGAAGCGAATCCGACGCCAGGGGAAAAAAGTTCAGTAACGAAACCACCGGCATCCCCGCGTCCGCCGCGTGAAAGAAAGGCCGATCCCCATCATCCGCCCTCCAATAGTCGGAGTAAGAACCCCAGGAACTGAGCCGCGCAAGCAAATGCGAAACTCTAACAAAAGCCGCATTCAAATAACGTGAAGACCGCGTAGCCTTATACAGCTCCGTTGCCGCCATCAGCGCGCAATAGTCGTCCAGGATGTTTTCCTTTCCGTCGGGCAGCAACCTGACATTATTCGCCGATAGGAAGTCGAAAGCCTCCGAAGCCGCCTTCAAATAGGCAGACCGCGAAAACTCGCCATCGGAAGGCCCCGTGGACGCCAACGCCAGCGCGGCAATGGCGAGGCCACCGCCGGACCGGAAGGAGCTTTCATAACTTAACAAATCAGAGACCACAGAACCAGTCAAAGTTTGATCTTTGCTAACCTTGATCCGATAACTATGCTCCTCCGCACCCAGCACCCGATCCGCAGGCAGCTTCCCCGGTCCCGGCGCGTTCACCGACCGGAAGAAGGAACCCCCGGGTACCCGCGTACGGACCAAATAATCAGCGCCGTAAAGCCCCTCATCCAGTAACCTACGCTCATATTGGCGGTAGTCCGTACCCGGCCTTAAACGCCACGAACAAGACGTTCCGCACAGCGTCCAGTCCGTGAAGGAGACCTGTTGGGGATTGAAGAAGTTGGAAAAGGTTAGGTGCGAGAGGTGTTTCCCGTAATCCCCTGTGGCGTCGTACCAACCCCCATGCAGGTCCAGCGTCTTTGTGCTGTCCAGGGGATCCCGTAATACACGGTCCGCCTGGTCCATCAACCCCGAGCAGCGCTGCCCCTTGAAGTAGTAAAGCACATTGGACAAGGTCGTAGCTTCCAGCAAGTCGTGGTCGATCCGAAAGGGATAGGAGGACAAACCACCCACTTTGACCTCATAAGTCCCTGGAACCGAAAATGAACTGAAATCCATCGTCCAGAACTTCCAGTGCTTCCAATGCGACACGGGACCCGCATAGACCAGGTGACTCTGAAAAACCGTACGGCCGGTTGTAACATTTACCAACTGAAAAGCATCACCAGAAAATACCGTATCCGATTCCAGGACCGCCCGTTTGGGCCCGTAAGTCTCATAACCCACGTGGTTGGTCAACAGGCGCGCGTGCTGGCCGAACCCGACCAGGGGAAAAACGCACAAATACGAAATTTTTAGTACTTTAAGGATATGCTCTACCATAACATCAGGATCGCTTTGCGCAACCTTGGGAAAAATAAGATTTTTTCCATCATTAATGTGACCGGTTTGTCCGTGGGACTCGCCTGTTTCCTGTTGATCGCCACCTACATCTATGATGAGCTTCACTTTGATGCTTATCCAACCCGGGCGGCCCACATTTATCGTATCGGGATCCGCCTGATCCAAAACGGGGGGTTGGCCGATTACCCCGATGCGGACGTAGCGGTGGGCGCAGGGATAAAGAATGCGTATCCCGAGGTGCTGGCTTCCACGAGGTTACTACCCCAAAGTGAACTCTACCTGGGCAGCGGGGACAAAAAATTCAAGGAGGTCCACCTGGCAATGTGCGACTCGAATTTTCTACAAATGTTTTGCATTCCGCTGATCGAGGGGGATTCAAAAACGGCTCTGAAAGGCCCGTTCAGCATCGTCGTCACCCGGGCATTCGCTGAAAAATATTTCGGCCGGGAGCCCGCCCTGGGTAAAACCATCCCGGGATTCGGACCGGGGCTCAAGGTGACAGGGGTGATCGATAAGGTCCCCGATCGTTCGCACTTCCATTATGATGCCTTTATCAGCATGACTACTAGCCGGGGCGCTACGCTGGGCACCACCTGGAGCAACATCGGCTTCTACACCTATCTCCTGCTCGATCCCAAAGCGGACCCCGTCAAACTGGAGGCTCGCATTCAAGAGCTCACCGAAAAATACGTGGTCTCCGAGACCGTTCACGACATGGGGGTCAGTCTGGCCGAAGCCCGGAAGGAGGTCGGCAACTGGCACTTTTACCTGATGCCCCTGAGGGATATTCATTTGAAATCACATACCAAATACGAACTCGAACCGAACGGGGACATCCAATATGTCTACATTTTCGGAGTCCTCGCCGTCTTCATTTTGCTCGTAGCCTGCGTCAACTTCACCAACCTGTCCACCGCAAGTTCTGCTAAACGGTCGCGTGAGGTGGGCATCCGCAAAGTGCTGGGATCGGTCAGGGGCCAGTTGATCCGGCAGTTCCTCTCGGAGTCATTCCTGCTAACCTTCCTGGCCATGTTACTGGCAATCGGATTCACCTGGCTACTCCTCCCTGCCTTCAACCATATTTCAGGGAAACACATCGACCTGGCGCCCTTTGTATCCCTTGGTACCATCGCCTTCCTGTTGGGCCTGACGATCCTGGTGAGCGCGTTGGCGGGCATATACCCCGCCTTCTTCCTGTCGGCTTTCCAAACGGTCAGCGTGCTCAAAGGGGGCGGCAATAAACCGGCCCGCAGGAGCCTTTTAAGGAGCGGATTAGTCGTTTTTCAATTCGTGATCTCCACGACCCTGATCATAGGCACCCTGATCGTGTACCGGCAACTCAAGTATATGCAAAACCAGCGCCTTGGCTTCGACAAGGACCAGGTCCTGGTCATCCATGATGCCTATGCGCTACAGAAAAGCCAGGAGCCCTTTCGGCAATCCCTGCTAAAAGACCCACGGGTAGTAGACGCCAGCATCTCGCGCGATGCCCCCATCAGCCTGGACGGAAACGGCTTCGATGGTTCGGAGGTGTATGCCAGGGAAAACAAGCAAAATGAAAGTGCGGCCGAGATCCACGCCACTTTCTTTCACGTGGATTACGATTACCTGAAAACCATGGGTATGACCATGGCCACCGGTCGGTATTTTTCCAAAGACTTTGCCGACTCCGCTTCCGTCGTCGTCAACGAGTCCGCCGTAAAGGACCTGGGCTGGAAAAACGACCAGGACGCCATCGACAAAACCATCATCAGTTCCGGCCAACATGAATTCCATGTAGTAGGCGTCGTGCGCGATTTTCACTATACCTCCGCGCGCCAGAAAATCGCCCCCCTGATGATGATGCTGGGTCACAACTTTGGTACCATCCTGGTGAAAGTGCATACCGCCGATCTACATGGATTCCTCGATGATATAAAACAGAAATGGGCCGCCTCGGGCGCACCCATTCCGTTAGATTATTATTTCCTGGACGACCATTTCGCCACCCTGTACCAGGCCGAAGAAAAAACCGGAGAGCTCTTTTTCCTGATCGCGGGTGTCGCCATATCGATCGCTTGTCTCGGGCTGATTGGCCTGGTTGCCTTCACCACCCAGCAACGCGCGAAGGAAATGAGCATCCGCAAGGTACTGGGGGCATCGGTCCAAAACGTTCTTTTCCTCCTATCTCAGGAATTCCTGATCCTCGTGGGGATTGCTTTCGCCATCGCCACTCCGCTGTCCTGGTGGGGCATGCACGCCTGGCTGCAAAATTTTGCCTACAGGGCCACGCTTCCCGCCTCCATCTTCCTATGTGCAGGCGCCGCTACCCTGTTCATTGCCCTGATCTCGATGAGCTTCCTGGCGGTGAGGGCAGCCCTTGCCAACCCGATCCAAAACCTGAGAAACGAGTAATCAATTTATAGCTGCCTGGCGCTTTTTCTCCATGATCCATTCTCCTGTGAACCGGCTGACCTGGTTGTAGTCGTTCATATTGACGCCCGCCTGCTTCATGTCCAATACCGTCGTGCTGCTGATCAGGAAGGCCTTGAACGAATAGATGGGTATGTTGTAAGATGAAAGAACAGGTAACGTAGCGCTGGTGTTGATCTCTTCAAAGAAGTAATCCAGCTCGATTTGGCCTACATAGGTTTGATAGCCCAGGACATAGTAAAAATTAGCGCTTCCGTCAAGGAACCGGTAGGGCATGACCTGCCATTGGTTCGGATTGGCGAGCGCGTTGGGATTTACATAGATCAGCAGCATTCCGGTGTTCAGGAAACTCTGCGTCAATTCGGTAAGGTTAACGTCAACGTAACGTGTAAAGTACTCGGTATAGGATCCTGGGCTGGTCTCGAATGAATACTGTGAGTTGTATATCCAATCCGCGCTGGACATTACCGTAAAGGTATCCACGATAACATTGGCATTCCCGGTAGGTCCCTGAGGTCCCGTAGGGCCGGTCGGGCCGGCAGGACCCGCCGGTCCTTGCAGCGAAAGCGGCGTTCCCCATCCCGCAGCGGTTTTAGGCCCATAAAATGTATAGTTGGTTTTGTCCAGGTAGTAATCCCCGACGACACCGGTAGCCGCAACGGGTACCGTTGTGCCCGAAAGAATCACGCTACCCGCAGCCCCTGCGGCGCCCGTCGCACCAGTCGCTCCCGTGGCCCCGGTAGCACCCGTAGCACCGGTAGCTCCAGTCGCCCCGACGAGTTCCAAGGGGGTTGTTGGCCAACCGGAAGTTGACTTGGGTCCAAAAAATTCTCCGTTGGTTACATCCAGGTAAAAGTCCCCCGAGTCACCCAAGGAAGCGGAAGGGGGCGCAGTGGTGCCACTATAAATCTGGCTCCCGTTGGAGCCTGCTGGCCCCACGGGTCCCTGGGCCCCGGTAGCCCCGGCAGGCCCCGCGGATTTGGAACATGCAAAGAAAATCACAGCCCCTAAACCGATCAGAAAGCCGTAGTTCAATAATTTACGCATAGTTTTTATCATAAAGATATATCCAGGACGTCGATCTGTCAATACCCGAAAAAGGTGATAATTCCATGTTTTCGGGCCTCATGGGTAAGGTTACCTGCAAAATCAGGTATAACTACTTACTTTGCCCTAATGAACCCATTAAGAAGCCAAAACTGGTTCGGCAAAAAAGGAAAGGACGGCTTTATCTACCGTGCCTGGATGAAAAACCAGGGCATCCCCGCCGACGAGTTCCGGGCCAAGCCCGTCATCGGGATTTGCAATACCTGGTCCGAGCTCACCCCCTGCAACGCCCATTTTCGCGAATTGGCCGAGTCCGTCAAAAAAGGGGTTTGGGAAGCCGGTGGCTTTCCCCTCGAGTTCCCCGTGATGTCCCTGGGCGAAACCCTGATTAAGCCCACGGCCATGTTGTACCGTAACCTGGTCAGCATGGACGTGGAGGAATCCATCAGAGCCAACCCCCTGGATGCGGTGGTTCTCCTGTGCGGATGCGACAAAACCACGCCGGCCCTCGTGATGGGCGCATGCAGCGTAGACCTTCCCACCATCGTGGTGTCGGGCGGCGCCATGCTGACCGGCAAGTACCAAGGCAGGGATATAGCTACCAGTGATGTCTGGCGGCTCACCGACGACCTGAGAAAGGATGAACTAAGCGAAGACATCATGAACGAAATGGAAGCGGGCATGTGCCGCAGCCGCGGACACTGCGCAGTGATGGGCACCGCCTCCACCATGGCCTGCATGGTAGAATCCCTGGGTCTTTCTCTCGCAGGAAATGCAGCCATCCCAGCTGCCGACGCGCGCCGCAAGGTCCTCGCCCAGCTCTCCGGACGCCGCATCGTCGACATGGTATACGAAGACCTGAAACCTTCCGATATTCTCAAAAAAGAAGCGTTTGAAAACGCCATCATGGTGAACGCAGCCATCGGAGGGTCCACGAATTTCGTGATTCACCTGCTGGCCATTGCAGGCAGGATGGGCATCCCCCTTGACCTGTCCGATTTCGACCGCTTGTCCCTGGGTATACCCCTGCTGGCCAACCTGCAACCCTCGGGAAAATATTTCATGGAAGACTTCTATTACGCGGGAGGATTACCCGCGGTGATGAAAGAAATCGGCGCTTTCCTGCACGACCGGGCGATCACCGTCAGCGGCGACCCGCTTGCCGCCAACTATGAGCGCACCACTTCTTTTAACCGGGAAGTGATTGCCCCCGTTCAACAACCCATCGGCCCCCTGTCCGGCGTCGTCGTCCTCAGGGGCAATCTTTGCGAGGATGGGGCCGTGGTCAAGCCCTCGGCGGCAAGCCCCCACCTGATGCAGCACAGCGGAAAGGCCATCGTGTTCGAGGATATTGAAGATTATAAAACAAGAATCGACGACCCGGACCTGCCCGCAGACGAAACGAGCATCTTAGTGCTCAAGCAGGTTGGCCCCAAGGGATATCCCGGAATGCCCGAGGTCGGCAATATGGGCCTGCCCAAAAAGCTACTGGCAAAAGGCGTCACGGACATGGTCCGTATTTCCGACGGACGTATGAGCGGGACCGCTTTTGGAACGGTGGTTCTCCACGTTTCTCCCGAATCCGCCATCGGCGGGACGCTGGCCCTGGTAAAAGACGGCGACATCATCGACCTGGATATCCCCGCCAGGACACTCAACCTACGCGTCGACCCCGCTGAAATCGAACGTCGTCGTGCCGCCTGGAAACCCCGGGAAACGCCTTACCACCGGGGGTATGTAAAGCTTTTCCTGGATGCCGTCGGTCAGGCGCATACGGGGATGGATTTCGATTTTCTGAAAGGGGGCTCCGGCAGTGCCGTAACACGGGATTCGCACTGAGCCAAGCGGCCCCCGAAAGATTGTTGCTAAGAATTCTAACATTTAACCGATATGGATTTCGAAGGAAAGGTCGCTATCATCACCGGTGCAGGCCAGGGTATTGGTTTTGAAATTGCTTCGCGTTTGTCAGCCGAAGGCGCCTCCGTCGTGCTCAACGACCTGGATGCAGCGCTCGCACACCAGGCCGCGGCCCGAATCCCCCGTGCGGTATCCGTACCGGGGGATGCCGCAGATACCACCACCATCGAACGCCTCGTGCACACGGCCGTCGACAAGTTTGGCCGCCTGGACATCGCCATTGCCAACGCAGGCATTACACTATTCGGTGACTTTTTAACCTATCCGAGAGAAAAATTCGAAGCCCTGACGAAAGTGAACCTGTCCGGAACCTTTTTCCTGGCGCAAGCCGCCGCCCGGCAAATGATCCGACAGAACGAAGCGAGGCGCACCGAAAAGCCCGCGGGCGGCTCCCTCCTCTTCATGTCCTCCGTTACCGCCCACCAGGCCCACAAGGACCTGGCTGCCTACGGCATGTCCAAAGCCGCGATCGAAATGCTCGCCAGGACGCTTGTTATCGACCTTTCTCCCTATAAAATAAACGTCAATTCTGTAGCTCCGGGCGCCACCCTCACCGAAAGGACGCTGGACATGCAGGGCTACGCCAAAAGATGGTCCGAGATCACCCCCATGGGCCGTCCCGCAACACCTCAAGACATCGCGGATACCGTACTTTTCCTGGTATCCGACAAGGCAAGACAAATAACGGGTCAGTGCATTATTGTCGACGGAGGGTGGACTTCGGTTAGCCCTTCCCCGTGATATTTTTTCGTATCTTTAAGGAGTATGCAATTGTCGGATGAGGAAATTCTCTCGGGCATCAGGGGAAACCAATTGAATGAAACGATCTATGCTATTTACCGTCAGTTCAAGCAGACGGTAAGGGCTTTCATTTTGAGCAATGGAGGTAACCACGATGACTCGGAAGACATATTCCAGGAAACGGTTATTGTATTCATCGACCTCGTTCAACAAAACAAATATAGAGGCGACGCCGCCATCAAAACTTTTTTGGTGTCCATCGCCCGCAACCTGTGGATGAACGAGTGGAAAAAGAAAAAAAGCTTGGATCAGCGGGGGAAAGTATTCGAAATCAACCGCGGGGAAGCCGACGGCGACATCACCCAACTCCTCGATCAGCGCGAAATCAAGCAACAATTCCTGGAACTCATCGAATCCCTGGGGGAACCCTGCAGGACCATCCTGCATCTATATTATTATGAAAACCTCCCCTACCGGGAGATCGTCAAGCGCCTCCACTATGAAAATGAGCAAGTTGTGCGCAATAAGAAATATAAGTGCATGAAGGACCTCACCGAACTGGCAAAGAATATGCCCCAGCTCATGGCCCTTGTAGATCATTAATAATCAAAGAGTTAAAAAATATTTGAAAAAAAGCGCCCCTCCAGGTTACAAAGAAGACTCCTGCTCTTACTATTTCATGTTAGCAGTTCTTTGAAAGGCGGGAAAGCAAGTCACTCGATTCGTACCCTATGAGGTGTAAATCCAATCCCTGATGAAAATCCATTACTAATCCGTATCCAATATCCATCCAATCCTTTGAAAATACTCCGATAGTCTAAAATCCATATCCATTGCGTTTAACCGATCCAATAATCCATACCCTACTATTAAAAACCCTAAAACAGTACGTAGTCTCAACTATTTTTACACACCCAGTTAAAACTTTATCCGTGAGAAAGTTTGTACTAATCGTTTGCCCGGTGCTTTCCCCCCTTTTTTTTACCCCAGCGTTTTACCTTGCTTCTATATAATTTTTTATGTCTCCCGATAAACATCAAATACTAATCGATCACCTGGACCAGGCCCTCACAGATGGCCGGAACCCGGAAACGCTCTCTCCCCTTCCCGGAGAACCCGAAGTGGCCAGAGAGTGGGGACTGCTGAATGTGGCCCTGAAAGCGATCCGCTATGATGGATTGGTAAATGAAGTCGGTGAAGTTGCTAAACGCTTTAAGGAAGAAGAAACACCTACCCAAGAAACACCTGTACAGGATGCCCCCTCCCCCATCGTCAACCTCCCCCGCATACCCCGGGCCCGGCGTCTCCTGCTGGGTTCCATGAAGGTGGCCGCAGGGGTGCTCCTGTTGGTATGCCTCGGTGGCGTTGCCAAATATGTACTGACGACCCCCTACGGGATTTACGAAAAATATTACACCCCTTACGAGCTGGGTACAGCCAGGGGCGACAATAATTCCAGCGATATCGAGAATGCCTACCGGGTGAAGAATTGGCCAGGGGTGGAACAGGCGTACGCCGCTCAAACCACCAAAACGACCGAAGATTACTTCCTCCAGGGAATGGCCTTCATGGAGCAATCCAGGTATTTTGAAGCCATGGGCATGTTCCGCTCGGTTCAAAAGGCAAATGACACGGCGCGCACCCCTTATTTCCAGGACGAAGCCGGGTATTACCTTGGTATGTGTTACCTGGCCGCTGGTCAGATCGGGCCTGCCCGCGAGATCATAACCAGGATCGCGCACGACAAGGACAACCTCTTTTACAACCAGGTTCACCGCATGAACACCTTGGATTTCCTGATCCTGAAGACCAAATAAACCGTCAAACAAGCGACGAGGCCCAAGGCCACGTAGAGCCACCAAAAAGTTTTTCCTACGATCTCTGAAGTATTCCCCACCAAAATCAGGTGGGCCCAATAGTTGGGCGTGACATGTAAAGCATTACTGTGGATATAATCGAGTTTAGCCTTCCTTAACGCTTCTGTTTTTGAATAGCCTCTTTGCAAATATTCCTGAAACCCTCTTAGTATAGCCTCTGTTGAGCGATCGTCGGCTCTCCAGAGGCTTCCTACCGTACTGGCGCAGCCGGCATACATAAAACCCCTGGAAAGGCTGATGACGCCTTCATTTTCCACGATCGCCCCCTTTCCGCTTTCGCAGGTGCTCAGGATGACCAGGGCCGTCGAATCCAGTTTCAACCCATATAATTCCGCAAGAGACAGGCAGTCCTCTTCGGGCCCTTTTCCCTGGGGATAAAAAGCGATAAAAGCCCCCGAACTGTCCCGGAGGGCGTGCGTAGCCAGCTCGATGACCGGGTAGCGGTTGGCTTCCTGAAGAAAGCGCGCTTTCGTGGCGTTTTCATTCAAAAAAGAAAGGCCTGTCCAACCGGCCACCTCGGCGCCCGATTCGGGGAGCTGGTCCAAAAGCCTCGGCGTCGGCGTGCTGACCCATTCGTCGTGTTCCGCAAAGGGTGCAAAGGACAGCACCGAGTACTTCGCGAATTTATCGGAGGGGTCCTGATAGGGACCCGCCATGAATTTCGTGGACAGTTGGTAGCTGACCGCCACGCGCTCGATCAGTAAATGCCTGTTGGTATCCGCCGGCAGCGCATCGAAGGGCAGCAAATTGAAAAGGCCATCCCCGATGATGATCCATTCGTCCTTCCCGGGTAAGGCCGCCAGTAAAGGTTGCACGAGGTGACGGCAGAGATAGTCTTCGACACGCCGGTCGCCAAAGTGGTAGCCCGGTTGCGTATTGCTCAGCATGTCGATATATTCCCTGGTTGCGGTCAACAAGGCGCCAAGAGAATCAATCCGAAAATGTTGAAATGAACTACCAGTCAGTGTAAAAATCTCGAGCCCCTGCCCGGAAATGAAAAGGCTAATCAGGGCCTGACGCCGCCCCAGGCCTGCCTGCAGTTCCCGTACCCCCGGGTTATAGTCCTCGTATTTGAACTTGTAATAGGAACTGTTCAGCTCCATGTTCTTCTGGATCAAGGCCAGCTCGATTTCGTAATCCGCCTTTTGCTGTACCGCCGCCTGGGCACCCGGGCTGAGGTTCTCGGGGTTATTCGTGAACTCCAGGCGCGCGATATTGTATTTGAGGGCCCTTTCCTTTTGCAGGAAATAGGGATTGATCCCGGGTATGCGGTCACTCAGCAGGTCCGTCAATCCTCCTGTTACGATAGAGGCCTTGCTTTTTTCCGCGGTAATGAAGGCTTCTTCAAGAAAGGACCCGCCGGGGTGCAGTCGATTCAGTTCCAGGCATACCTGGAAGGCATTCCGGTACAGTTGGTTGTTGTTATTTTTCAAAAAGAGGCGGGCATCGTCGGTCGTGTAATTCTTTTCTATATACCGGAACAAATGAATGGCGCTGTTATACGCGGAACGGGCCGCCTGCAGGTATTCTTCCTGGTGGCTTTGCTGGTAAAGGGTCTTCAGGGCGTCTGCCTTGAAAGAAAGGGCGTCGAAGAGGCGGTAACTCGCAAAGGACCCGATGAAGTTTTCCGGATTGTCGTGGAAGTCCTCATCGGTGAAGGTCCCAGAAAAGGTGATGATGGAGCTTTGCAAATCCTTGAGGGCTTCCGTGTATGACCTTTTATCCACCAGCACTTCGGCGCGATAAAGGTCGTTGATCCCCTCGTCGATGCGCGTTTGATCGGTTTTGGGGACGCGGGTATGCCAGGCGTCCAGGTAGTACAGCGCGGAATCTCCGCGCCCCACCAGGAATTGGGCATAGCCCATTTCGTTGAAGATGCTGGGCAGGGTCCCGGGCTTCACCTTCCGGTAGTATTCCAGTGCATGCACGTAATCGTGCAGGGCCGTATAGGCCTTTCCCATGTTCAGGTAAATCTCGCTGGAAAACTGGCCGAAGCCGATCAGGTCCTGGTACATCACCAGGGCATCCTTGTATTCTCCCAACTTGTAGAGGCAGCTCGCGATATTGTTTTTGAAATCGATCGTCGTGATCTTGTCCTCGGGGTGGTCGTGGCGCGTCAGCTCCAGGGCACGTTCGAAATAATTCTTTCCTCCCAGGTAGTTTCCGGTTTCATAAAACAGCGCCCCCAGGGCATTGTACAGCCTTCCCTGGTCCGGAAGGTGGGGAAAGCGGTTGATCAGCATTTCCGCCTTTCCCAGGCGGATATACGCGGAATCGAAATTGTTCAGGTGGTAATCGTCCGTTCCGGCATACACGTATACCTCGAACTTCAGGGAGTCGCTCCAGTCCGGGTGCCTGTTCAGGCAGGCAATCGCACCGTAATAATAATGATTGGCGTCCGCGTATTTAGCCCGGATGTCGCAAAGGACACCCATATTCATGTAGGAAGGGAACAGGAGCGTGTCCTGGGCATGCGTACCCTCCAATTCAGCAATGATGGTCGTAAAAGCAGCCTTGGCCAGGGAATCGGATAAGGAAGTGGGATTGGGTAGACGAAACAGCGAATCGGCGCGGTGAAATAAAGCCGTCAAATCCTTCGCATGAGCTTGAAATGAGAGGAGAAAAGCAAACCATATGACGCACAGTTTCCTCCGCATGGGCACTCCGGGCTTAGTGCCGCCCCGTGTTCACGATCACGATGTGCGGTGGTCGTGGTGTCGCCGGTTGGGGCGTGGGTTTCGCTTCTCCATCCGTTTGTACCCTGGGCGTAGGAGGCGTGTTCGCCTGGATCGAATTCAATAAACTGGCGGGTACATCCGAAAGAGCATTGTAATAGTGGAAGATCACCGTAGTGGGAACCACGGCTCCCCCCGTTTGATCGTTCAGGCTGGAATATATGGTCACCTGCTGAGTTGCCCCGTTAACGGGATTGGCTC
>CAZJDB010000142.1:0-3272 GCA_964544695.1 uncultured Chitinophagaceae bacterium | reverse complement strand
CAACTCATCAAAGTGCAGTATAAACAGATCACCTACATTGAAAGCCGCAAAGATTATATCCAGGTGAGAACCACCAGGGGCCAATGGCTACTCCGCCAATCCCTTAGCGACATCACGGCAAGCCTGCCTCCCGATCAATTCTTCAGGATACACCGCTCCTATACGGTGGCCCTGGGTAAAATTGAATGGCACAAAAGCGACGCTGTCCACATCGACGGAAAGGCCCTTCCCGTTTCCCGCGAGAACCGGGCCGAGCTGAAGCGGAGGTTGCTCGTCTACAAAAACCGACCGCTCGGCGCATAACCGTTGCGACAATTCAGCGGATGCCTATTTTAAGGGCATGCAACGCATCCGCTCCATCGACTTCGTCCGGGGGCTGGTCATGGTCATCATGGCCCTGGACCACGTTCGGGAATTCATGCACGTCGATTCCCTCACCCAAAGCCCCACCGATCTGGCCACCACGACGCCCGCCCTTTTCTTTACCCGTTGGGTCACGCATATCTGCGCCCCGACCTTCGTATTCCTGGCAGGCGCCTCCGCAGCCATCTCAGGGGCAAAACCCCTCTTCCTTCTGAAAAGAGGCATTTGGCTGATCGTCCTGGAATTTACCGTGGTCACTTTCGGCCTGTGGATGGACATACGTTTCCGGACCTTGATCTTCGAGGTGATCGGGGCCATCGGGGCGGGGTTTATCGGATTGGCAGTCCTGGGTCGGCTCCCGCCGAAAATCCTGGGAGCACTGGGACTGCTGATTATTTTTGGTCATAACCTGTTTCCGCCGGATGTGCGAATGACCACCTTACCTTCAGAACGGCTGTTCACGTTAGCATACCCCCCCATTCCCTGGTTCGGGATCATGCTTTGCGGCTACGCCGCCAAGAATCTATTCACCAGGCAACGCCTGTTACTTTTTCTTGGCGTGGGTGCACTTATGCTTTTCATCTTATTAAGAACAATAAATATTTACGGCGACCCCAATCCGTGGACAAAAGGCCTGCTGTCATTTTTAGACGTCACCAAATATCCCCCCTCCCTGGAGTTCACCCTCGTAACCCTCGGCATCAGTTTGCTCCTGCTTTCCATCAAAATAAAGAAGGACAACGCCGTCATGGTGTATGGGCGCGTGCCCCTCTTTTATTTCATCATCCACATTTACCTGATCCACCTCATCATGTTCGGGATGGTTTTTCTGCAGGGATACCATTGGAAGGATTTGGAATTTGGCGTGATGAAAAACGGAAGGCCGCCAAACACCGGTATAAATCTGGCCGGGATTTATGTAGTCTGGGTCTGCGTTGTTCTTGCATTATATCCATTATGTAAGCTGTATGGACGATACAAGGTCAAATACAAGCTCAGATACCTCTAGGTAAATGTTTAATATTTCTTAACCTGACGTATACCAAGGGCAAACATTCGGCGGGTACATTCATGGCATGAAAAAAGCCCTTTTACTTATTTGCACGATCGTGTGTCTGCGCGGCCAGTCCCAGGCGCAAGCTAAAAACATGGTCATTTTCCTGATGGATGGCTACCGCTGGCGGGAACTCTTCCAGGGCGCCGATTCCCTCCTCATCTTCAACAAACGGTATACCCGCGGTGATTCCGCCTGGACCGTGACCAAATACTGGGACCAGGACCCCACCGTCAGGAGGCGCAAGCTGATGCCTTTCGTGTGGGGCACGATCGTTCAACACGGCCAGTTGCTGGGGAACCGCGACCTGGGGAATAAGGTAAACGTGCAAAACAAATTTTGGTTCTCTTATCCGGGAAGGAGCGAGTCCTTTACAGGCTACTACGACTCCGCCGTCAATTCAAATGAATATCCCGACAACCCCAATATCAACGTAATGGAATTCATCGACCAGCAACCCGGCTTCCATGGGAAGGTCGTTACGTTCGCGTCCTGGGATGCCGTCGCCCGTATCCTCAATCGGGACCGCAACGGGATGCTCGTTAATATTTACGGAGAAGACATTCAAAATGCGACCCCGCAGGAGCAGGAAGCGAATATTGCCCAGCACCTGATGCCCGATATTTTCGGCAAAGACGAACGCCTGGACGCAGGGACTTACCTCCTGGCGAAAGCCTACCTCCTGGCCCATCATCCGAGGGTGCTCTACATCGACCTGGGCGACACGGACGATTTCGGGCACGCCGGGGAATACGGGAATTACCTGGATGCCGCGCACCATGCCGACGCCATGATGGCGGAAATCTGGGCCATCCTGCAGGCGGACCCTTTTTACAAAGATCAAACGGACCTGGTGGTCTTCCCCGATCACGGAAGGGGCACCGGTCCAGGATGGACGAGTCACGGAGCGCATTTCCCCCATTCGGATGAGACCTACTTCATGGCCATGGGTCCAGGCATCGCAGCCATAGGCGAAGTAAAAACCGCCGGCCAAATCCTACAGGCCCAATACGCCCAAACCATCGCGGCCTTGTTGGGATTCCATTTCACCGCGCCGCATCCGGTGGCGGAGCCCATTCAAATGAATGGAATGAATAAGTAATTCAAAACCATTGGGTATTACTTTAGCTTGTTGCAAAGCCAATACCCATGAAGTGGACCCTCTCCGCTGTCTTACTGTTTACCCTGAATACCCATGCTGCCAATTACTATTGGGTAGGATTGCTTCCCGGCAGTTGGAACAGTATCCTCAATTGGGCTTCCTCCTCGGGGGGGATCCCGGGCGCGGGAATTCCAGGGGCCGCCGATGTCGCCATTTTTGATGGAGGACTCCTGGGCGCGGATGTAGGTAACTGCACCCTGGCCGCCTCGGTTACCGTGACGGGGCTCACCATGACTTCAGGATATACCGGCGCGATCAATGTGGGTGCCAACACCCTGACCGTAACGGGGAATGTCGTTTACGACGGCGGAAGTTTTTCACCCGCAACGGGATCGGTAACTATGGCAGGAATCGGCTCGCAAACGATCACCTCCTCAGGGACATCCTTTTACAACCTCGTCATCAACAATTCAGGGTCTGGTGTCCAACTGGTCGGTGGCGCCTCTGTGCTGAATACCCTGACCATGACCAACGGAAATATCAACCTGAATGGAAACAACCTGACCCTCGGGTCATCGGCTTCCAACCCCGGCACGCTGAACTGGACTTCAGGGACCATGATCAATACAGGAACTTTCACCCGCTGGATAGGAACATCGACAGGTACGACCCTTTTCCCGCTCGGGACAGCCGCCAACCCGCGATTTTTTACCGTGAACGAAACAACGGCCCCCACGACAGGTGGGACCATTA
>CAZJDB010000141.1:0-2208 GCA_964544695.1 uncultured Chitinophagaceae bacterium | reverse complement strand
TTCTTCCTCTATCAGAAATATAATAAGAATATCGAGGAAGTAAGGAAAAGACTCGTATTCACTACGCATACTCCGGAGGAAGCGGGTAATGAGAAACACGATATCTTCCTCTGTCATAAAATGAGTTATTTCTGTGGTCTTTCGGTCGAAGAGACGAAAAAGCTGACCGGCATGGAAGATGATTCCTTCAATCATTCCCTGGCCGCCCTTCGCTTTGCCCACCTGGCCAATGGGGTTTCCCAACTACATGGCGCCGTGGCCAGGCAAATGTGGAGCAAGTACACGGGCATCTGCCCCATCATCGCCATCACCAATGCCCAAAGCTGGAGATATTGGGCGGACAAACAACTCTACCGGTTTGGGGACAGCGGGGAAGATGAACGCTTCCATGACCGCAAGCGCTACCTGAAGAAACGCGCCTTCGACATCATCGCCGATCAAACGGGGAAGATATTCGATCCGGACGTGTTGACGGTCATCTGGTCCAGGCGCTTTGCAGGGTATAAGAGGGCAGACCTGCTGACCAGGGATGCGGAACGTTTCGAGGCCCTGATGAATCATCCCAAGTTCCCTGTCCAGTTCGTTTGGGGGGGTAAGCCCTACCCGGTGGACTATCCCGCGATCAGTGAGTTCAATAACCTGGTTCACCTGAGTGAAAAATACAAGAACATGGCGGTGGTGATCGGCTATGAGCTGACCCTGAGCAAACGCCTCAAGCAAGCCGCCGACATTTGGCTGAATAACCCACGGGTACCCCGGGAGGCTTCAGGAACCAGCGGTATGACGGCCGCCATGAATGGAGCCGTCAACCTGTCTACCAACGACGGGTGGATACCCGAATTCATGAACAGCGGCAATAACGGTTTCGTGGTGCCGCCCCTGGACTATGTGAACATGAACGTGCACGACATGGATGAATACGACATGAACCAGTTGTACGAGATCCTGGAGACACAAGTGATTCCGTTGTATTACGAGCAGAAGGATACCTGGCGGCAGATCATGAAGAACGGGATGCAGGACGTGCGGTTCCAATTTGATTCAAATCGGATGGCGCACGAGTACTACGAGAAACTGTACCAATAGCCCCCCACGGGCGGGGGGTCATAACCCCCGAATGGCGGGGGGACAAACCGCTGCAAAATGGACACCTACACCAAAACCGTCGAGGTCCGCTGGTCGGACCTGGACCCCAACTTCCACCTCAGGCACTCCGTCTATTATGACTGGGGCGCCTATGTTCGCTTTTCCTTCCTGAATGAGTCCGGCATTACGCCTGTCTTCCTGCACCAGCACCATATAGGCCCCATCCTTTTCCGGGAGGAATGCATATTTAAGCGGGAAATCGTATTCAACGATAAGGTCCATCTCAATCTCTTGTTGCTGCGCAGCCGGAGGGATGCTTCGCGTTGGTCCATGCGCCAGGAGATCTTCAAGAACGGGGAAACCCTGGCAGCGGTCCTGACCGTGGACGGAGCCTGGTTGGATACCGCCATTCGAAAATTAGCGGCTCCTCCCCCTGAGGTCACGACCCTCTACGAGCGCTTTCCCAAATCGCCCGAGTTCGCTTGGGAGGAGGCGCCCTGATGTTTCGTCAGACCATACTGCTGTATAAGAATGCCTACTCGGGGCTTTCGCGTCCCATTTGGATGCAGGCCGCCGTTATGCTCATCAACCGGGCAGGGACGATGGTGGTCCCCTTCCTTACCATTTACCTCAATACCGCGCTTCACTTCAGCATCGCCAAGTCAGGCGCCGTATTGTCCGTCTATGGAGCCGGCGCGATCCTCGGCGTCTACATTGGGGGGAAGCTGACCGACCGCATCGGGTTTTTTCCCGTTCAGTTCTGGAGCCTGCTCTTCAACGGCATTCTTTTCCTGGTTTTATGGAGGCTGCGAGGTTTCACGGAGATCTGCGCGTGCATATTCCTGCTGTCCAGCATAGGGGAGGCCTTCCGTCCGGCCAACGCGGCTGCAACGGCCTACTACAGCAAGCCCGAGAACCGGACGCGATCGTATTCCCTGAACCGCCTGGCGGTGAACATCGGGTTTGCGGTGGGACCCGCACTGGGCGGGTTTTTGGCGGCGCTCAGTTATGGTTGGTTGTTTTGGACGGATGGTTGCACATGCATCATCGCAGCGATGTTCCTTTGGTGGCAGTTAAAGCCGCGCGCCTCCGGCGCGAAAGCGGAGCCTCAAGGCGCCCCCC
>CAZJDB010000140.1:0-7724 GCA_964544695.1 uncultured Chitinophagaceae bacterium | reverse complement strand
CCTGCTGGAAAGTAATCGTATAGGCGTTCCACCGATCATACGCGTTGTACACCGAGAAGGTCCAACTGCTTTCGGTGTGTTGTGTCTTTTTGACGACCACCGTAGCCCCCAGGTCCAGCCGGCTGTAATCGGGCATCCTGGACCCGTTTCGTTGGGTATACAGCCAAACGGGCTGGCTGTTCACCTCATACTTCCCCGAGGGCCACGTGATGGGGTATCCCGTGTTGTAGACCCAGGTCGCGGAGAAGGTCCACTTCTTTGAAGCTTTGTACATGGCGACGATAGACACGTTCTGGGGCTCGTCCTGGCGCGAAGGATAATACGATCCGTTATTCACCCCCGGGATTTTCAGTTCGCTGCGCGACAAAGTATACGATACCCATCCCGTCAATGCGCCCACTTTCTTCTTGAAATACATTTCCAGGCCGTACGCCCTGCCCACCCCGTAGATCAGCTGCGATTCGATGTTCTCGTTGGCGATGAGCTGTGCTCCGTTCTTATAATCGATCTGGTTTTGAAGGGCCTTGTAATACAGCTCCGCGGAAAACTCATAGTGGTTGGACGAAAAATTCCGGTAATACCCCAGCGACACAACGTCTGCGATCTCGGGGTGGACGTTGGGACTGCTGGGCAGCCACAGGTCCGTAGGGCTGCCCGAGTTGCTGTTGGAGATCAGGTGAAGGTTCTGGACGTTCCGCGCATACGCGGCTTTCAGGGAGCTCACGTCATTGAGTTGATAGGAAGTGGAAAAGCGAGGCTCCAGGTTCGCGTATTGCTTGACGACCTTACCCTTGGCATACGTGGCGGTGTCGATGGCGTCCCCCGCCGAATCATACGTGTAGAAATTTCCGGGGCCCAGCACGTCGAAAATCGAATAGCGTAGTCCGTACGTCATATTCCAGCGCCTGGAAAGCGAAACATCATTGGAAATGTAGGCTGCGCTTTCCAAAGAAGATTTATCCTGCAGGTTCAGGGAGTTGAAGGAAGAAGTGGCCCCGGCGTTGATGACGCCCGGAGACAGCTCGTGGTGAACCACGTCTATCCCGAAGTTCAGTTTGTTATCCTCCCCCAGCGAATATTGCATATCCTCCTTGAAGTGGACGTCCTTGATCGTGGAGGCGATCGTAATGTTCTCGTCGTTGGAGGAAAGGGCGATGTTATAATCGTAGGAGCTGTAGATCAGGGATGTGTTGGAGAAAAGGCGGTTGCTGAAGATGTGGTTCCAGCGCAGGGTCCCCGTCGAATTGCCCCAATTGATCCCGAATGACCCCGACACGCCCAGCACATCCCGCCCGAAATACCCCGAGAGATAAACGCGGTCGCGATCCCCCAGGGAGTAGTCCGCCTTCAGGTTGATGTCGTAAAAGTACAGCGTACTTTTTTTCAGCGTCGTGTCGTGCGATAACTTCAGAAAAAGGTCGGCGTAGGTACGCCTGGCCGTTATCAGGAAGGACCCCTTGTGCTTCTTGATGGGCCCCTCGAAATTCAGGTGCGACGCGATCAGGCCGATCCCCCCGGAGACGATGTAGCGCTGATCGTTGCCGTCATTCATTTTTATATCCAGCACACTCGAAAGGCGCCCCCCGTATTGTGCGGGCGCTTCCCCCTTGTACACGGTCACGTCCTTGATCGCGTCCGAATTGAAGGTGGAAAAGAAACCCAGCAGGTGCGAGGGGTTGTACACCGTTGCCTCGTCCAGGAGGATGAGGTTCTGGTCCGAGGCCCCGCCCTGAACGAAGAAGCCGCTATTCCCGTCCCCGGC
Source organism: uncultured Chitinophagaceae bacterium (assembly GCA_964544695.1). Classification (GTDB taxonomy): domain Bacteria; phylum Bacteroidota; class Bacteroidia; order Chitinophagales; family Chitinophagaceae; genus Dinghuibacter. The sequence goes on along the minus strand of CAZJDB010000140.1, from coordinate 5,962 downwards.
CGATTCAATGCCCGGGAGCAATTGGATCGTCTTGAGGATATCCTTTTCTCCAAATAATACCGGCACGTTCTTGATGTCCTGCGTAGACAACTTCTGAACCCCCATCTGCGACAGCGTCAGGTTGGCGTTTTTGGTGCCCCCGATCACGATATCCGCCAGTTCGATCCCCGGGGACAACAGCACCGACCTGGTGACATCCGACGACAGGTCGACGAGTACCGTATCTGTTTGGTAGCCCGCGAAGCTGATGAGGAGGTGATAGCTACCCGCGGGCGCGGTCAGCGAATAAAACCCATAGGAATTCGTAAGGGCCCCTTCCGTTGGCCTTTCCAACAGGACCACGCTGGCCCCGATCAGCGTTTCGCCCGTGGACTGGTCCTTGACCGTACCGGCGACGGTGTGGCGGGTGCGCGATTGGGCGGCTAGCAGGCCCGGCAAAAGAAATAAGACGGCAATTAGTAATCTCTGCATAGTTATTGTTTGAGCCATTCCAAAAAGGAACTGGCACGGTTCTTACTTACCATGATCGATTCCGGAAACGCCACGCAAAGATCGACTAAATATTTTCTCGGAAACAAATGCGTCGCGCCCTTCACCGCCTTCCGGTTGACCAGGAATTGGCGATTGACGCGAAAAAACGAAAATGCCTCCTTTTCCAACTCATCCAACGTCTGATCCAGGACATACGTTTGTCCATCGAATGCGACAAGGCGCGTTACTTTGTAATCGATATAAAAGAAAGCGGTATCCTCCATGCGCACCGGGATTATTTTGTCCTTACGATACACCAGGATGGCGCGTCTCGCCAGCGCCGCATAGTCCACAGGCCTGAGGGAAAAATGGTCTTTCCAGCCCCTGTACCTGTCCAAAGCGCCTTTCACCGCCGCTTCATCATAGGGTTTCAATATATAGTCGATCCCGTTATTGCGGAACGCCTCGATCGCATACGCATCAAAAGCCGTGCAAAATACCACCGGCTGGCGGACAACCACCTCCCGGTAAATATCGAAACTCAGCCCGTCCCCCAGTTGTATGTCCGAAAAGATCAGGTCGATCTCGGGTCCCGTAAGTAAATACGCAATTGCTTCCTTTACGCTGGCCAGGACGCGCACGATGCTCAGGTTCCGGTCCAGGGCCTGGAGGGTGTCCGCAAGGTCGGCCGCGGCCAGCGCTTCGTCTTCGATGATGATCACTTTCATGCGGGCAGCGGGATAACGGGTAAACACACGCGGAAAGTATGCCCTTCCCTCACGACCTCAATATCTTCCTGGGTCAGGAGGCGGTAGCGCTGGGACAGGTTTTTCAGGCCCAGGCCCGTGCCGGGCTCGGCGGCCCTGGCTTGTAGGTTGTTTTCGACAATCAGCCCTTTCCCTTCAACATACCTGACCACGATATGCAACGGTTCCTCCACCGTCAACACATTATGCTTAATCGCATTTTCCACCAATAATTGCAAGGAAAAAGCGGGAATCATAGCCCGCGACGGGACTTCCAGCGGCACCTCGATGGTATACAGGAGGGACTCGCGAAAGCGCGTCTTTTGCATTTCCAGGTAGGTCGTGGAAAAGCGCAGCTCTTCCTCCAGCGAAACGAATTGCTGTTCCGTATGTCGCAGCGAAAAGCGCAGGAACTCGGCGAGCTTCACCAGGTAGCGCTCGGCCTGGTTGGGGTCCCGTTTGATCAGCGTTTTAAGGGCGTTCAGGGAATTGAAAAGGAAATGGGGTTGGAGCTGGTGCTTCAGCTTCTCGTGCTGGGCCCGGAGGTTGGCGACCTTCAATTCGGCGTTTTCCAGGCGTATCCGCGCCGCCTCCAGCCGCGACAGCGTCAGCTCCATGATCACCAGGACCAGGGTGTCGATCAACAACGAAGACATGAACACCCGGATAGGCGGAGCACCAATCAGCAAAATCCCCTCGAGGAGGCACATCCCCATGTAGGAGGGCAGGTAAAGGCTCAACCACCGCAGGCGCGTCCATTTTCCCAGGCGGGGTTCCCCGTAGGCAACCCAAATGATATTCCAAATCCAGCATATCGTGATTCCCGCCACAGGGATAAACCTCCCCCGCAAACGTCCTTGCATCTCGGGGCGCCGGGGCAGATCGTTAGGAAATAAAAGCATATTCAATCCCATCAGCAACAGGGCGATTCCGATAGTGATCAGGGCAGTCCGGATCAACGGCCGGTATTTATCCGAAAGGGTCACGGGGCAAAAGTACGACCGGCCGGGCACGCCCCGGCCCCTAATGGCTCTAAAGTGGACAAAAAGGCAAACGGGTGGGCCCGAAATTGCGTTAGTATCATTATGAGACCAATAACTGTACTCTGCCTGCTTCCCCTCTTATGGGGCTGTAATCGCTACTATTACCGCCCCAATGCCGTCAATGCCCCCCTCTTTACGGGCGGCGGCCAGGTCCACGCCGACGTATCCCTCAGCGAATCGGGGAACAGCAACACGACCAACTCCTGGAATTCTACCTTTTTCAACGCCCAGGCCGCCGTCTCCCCCATCAACCACCTGGCCGCGTTCGTCAATTACAGCACCTTCTCCTACCGAACCAACAATCCCGACTCCAACGGGAACGTCAACGGCAGCGCCCACCTCCTGGAAGGGGCCATCGGGGGTTACTACGCCAAGGGCCGCAAATTCAAGCTCGTCACGGACCTGTTCGTGGGCTACGGCGCCGGTCCCCTCTGGAGCGACGTCAACATGAACGTCTCGCGCTGGTTCGTCCAACCCGGCATAGGCGTGCGTTCCCCCTATTTCGACGCTGCTTTCAACCTGCGCATCAGCACTGTCAACTATTCCAACTTCGACGCCAACGGCCACGATCAGCAGTACCTGACGGACCATGATCTGATCGATGGGTCCGGCACGCGTATCGACGCGAAAACGTACACTTTTATGGAACCGGCCTTTACCATTCGTGGAGGATATAAGTTTTTGAAGCTGCAAATGCAGGCCGTCCTGGCGCAGGAAATGCAGCTGACCTCGTGGCATTATAACGGCTTCATGTACACGCTGGGGATATACTTCAGCCTGGAAGACGCGCTACGGACGGTTCGCCCGTAACACGCGCAGGAAATTGCCCGCGGCGATCTTTTGAATGTCCGCCTGTGAGTATCCCAACTTCGCCAGCGCCTCCGCAATCTTCGGGTAATCCCGCACGTCGTTCATCCCCAGCGGATAGGACTCCGCTCCATCGAAGTCCGAACCGATGCCCACGTGATCGACGCCGATTAATTTGGCGATATAGTCGATGTGGTGGATGAGCATTTCAAATGGCGGCCTGAGCGCGTCCGCGTCTTTCGGATATAGGCTGTACAAACGGATCACCGCTTCGTCATGGTCGTTCAGCAGGCGCGTCAGCGAATCCACCTCGGCCTTGTGCGCCGCCAGGAAAGCTAGTTGCTTGGGCGCATACGTGCTGTCCAGGAAGCCACTGTAAAAATTCACGAAAACCACGCCCCCTTTTTCGGCAATCGCCTTGAGCTGGGCATCCTTCAGGTTCCGACGGAAAGGGTCCAGGGCATACACCGAACTATGCGACGCAATCACCGGCTTGGTGCTGGTGGCCAGCACATCTTCGATGGTCCGATCCCCCACGTGCGAAACGTCCACGATCACCCCCAGGTCGTTCATGTGGCGCACGATCGCGCGGCCTTTATCGGTCAGGCCCAGGTGAGGCAGGGAATCCTTTTTGAGCGTTTCGTCGCGCGCCGAGGTGGCCCAGGAGGTGCTGTTGTTCCAGGTGAGGGTCATATAGATCATGCCACGGCTCGCGAGACTGTCCAAATAATCCATACGCTCCTCGATCATATGGCCCCCTTCCACGCCGATCAGCGCGGCCATTCTCCGGCCACGGTGTTCAATATCTTTTGCGTCGCGCGCCAGGAAGATTTTCGTTGGATAGCGTTTGATCAGCGCGTAGAGCGAATCGATCTCCTGGTTGGCTCTTGCAAAAGCTTTCCCCGGCCCGTACTCCTCTCCGCACCAGATTGAAAATACCTGGGCTTCGAGGTGTCCTTCGGCCGCTTTGGGCAAATCCAACTGCACGTTGCTTTGCAGGACGCCCAGGTCATCTCCGTTGCTGATTTGTTTGCTCAATACGTCGTTGTGCGTATCGATGAACCAGATCGGCTTTTGCGCACGCGCGCCCGTGGCGGCGATGCTTATCAGTATCAGGAACTTCTTCATTTCACACCTCCGGCGTATTCCATAATTATCTTGTATTCTTCGTCTTTTACGGCGCCTACCGAGAGACGGCCCAGTCGCACCAGGTCGAGGTCGGCCAGCCGCTTATCTGCCTTCATCACCGACAGCGGCACCGGTTTTTTTAGTTTCTTGTAAGGCTTCAAATCCACCGACACCCAATTGGGATCATCGGTCGTGGGATCCTGATATGCCGCGCGCGCCACCTCGGCCAGGGCCACGATTTCCATGCCTTCGTTGCTGTGGTAATAGAATACCTTGTCGCCTTTTTTCATGGCGCGGAGGTTGTTGCGCGCGGCATAGTTGCGAACGCCGTCCCAAACCGTTTTGCCATCTTTCACGAGTTGGTCGTAACTATATACGCTCGGCTCGGATTTGACTAACCAGTATGCCATAATTGTAAATTTATGTCCACTCCCACCCTGACGCCAACACATCTGCGATGTGCATGACTTTCAGATCCAATCCTTTATTCTTGATATACCCATCCAGGTGCATCAAGCAACTCAGGTCCGTGGAAATGATGTATTGCGCACCAGTGGCAATCGCATGCCCCACCTTCTGCTCAGCCATAGCGATAGAAATCGACTCGAACTTGACCGCAAATGTTCCCCCGAAACCGCAGCACGTTTCTACGTCGGCCATTTCGATCAGCTCAAGGCCTTTGACGTTGGCCAACAACCGGCGGGGACCTTCTTTGATGTGGCATTCGCGCAGGGCCGCGCAGGAGTCGTGATAAGTTGCGCGGCCTTCCAAAATCGCGCCGACGCGCTCCACGTGCATGACGCCGGTGAGAAATTCGGTGAACTCCATGCAGCGGCGGCCCAGGTCGCGGGCCAAATTATGACGCGAAGAATTGTCAAATAACTTCCCGTAATAATTCCGGACGAAGCCCGCGCAGGAGGCGCTGGGGGAAACGACGTATTCGGTGCTTTGGGTCTCTTTCAGGAATTTGGCGGCGACCTGGCGGGATTCATTCCAATAGCCGACGTTGAAGGCGGGTTGGCCGCAGCACGTTTGGGCAGGGTTGTAGTGGACCGTGCAGCCCACGCGTTCCAGGACCTTGACCATGTTGAAGGCCGTCTGGGGATAGAGCTGGTCTACAAAGCAGGGTATGAAGAGCTCGACATTCATGGATGGTTCACGCGTAAGGACTTCTGGAGACCCGCCATCTTCAGCGCGGTAATCGCTGCCTCTTCCCCCTTGTGCCCGTGGGGGCCGCCCAGGCGTTCCAGGGCCTGCTGCTCGTTATTGACCGTGAGCACTCCGAAGATAACGGGGACGGGCAGGGTCAGGTTGAGCTGGGTCACCCCCTGGGTCACCGACTGGCAGACGTATTCAAAGTGGGGGGTGCCCCCCTGTATGACGCAGCCCAGGGCGATGAAGCAGCAGGGGCGATGGTTCCAGTACTTGGCCGACTCCCAGTAGGCGCGGACCCCGAAGGGGATTTCCATGGCCCCGGGGACGGTGAGGGTGGTAATGTTCGTGACCTTCCGCGCCGCCAGGGCTTTGCGGCACCCCGCCTCCAGTTCGTCCACGAAGCGGGCGTTCCATTCGGTCCGGACGATCACAACACAGGCATCCTGGGTGTCCAGAATGCCTGCATCCTCATATAAATTGCTGTTCGTTACTTCAGCCATAGGTTTTTATTTTGCTTGCTTCCTTCTTGGAGGCTCGGTGGGGTACTTGCGAATGCGCCCCGCGCTGCGGGAAGCGCATTCGCAAGTACCCCACCGGCCTCCGCAGGCGTCC
>CAZJDB010000139.1:0-6821 GCA_964544695.1 uncultured Chitinophagaceae bacterium | reverse complement strand
GCGACTGACCAAAGGCGGAGTAAAGGGCGTGCGCGCGCGCGTCGCCCTGTATCGCGCAGGATTTTCCCTGCGCAGTAACGGACAAATGGTGCAAGGTAGCAACCCCAATTTCTATTACCAGATCTGCGATACCGAGTGCCTGTCCATTATGAATTCAGGACACCATGCGTTGAACCCAAGCTTCCGTTCCGTTTTCCACGACTATATCGACGCCCACCAGATCGACAATACCTTCGGGGAAATCTTGTTTGAAGTGGGTATGACGGGAGGGAATTCGAACACCGACAGCAAACTGGGTTATTATAACGGGCCCAAGTTCGACAACCTGGGAAATGCCAGTTTCTCGGTGCTTCCATCCTATTTCTACCTCTTCGATTCCACGGATACGCGCCGTGATGTAACCATCGCACCCTACGACTGCAATACGAACCTCACCAAGACGGGTAAGGCATCCAACGCCGTACGGGACGGGAAGTTCCGCAGGGATTGGATCAGCCCCTCGCCCGGCACCTCCGCGGCCCAATATTTCGGACTCGATTATCCCCTTCTGCGCTTTTCGGATGTCCTGCTGATGTATGCCGAGGTGGAAAACGACCTGAATAACGGACCCACCGCCGCGGGCACCGCAGCATACCAGCAGGTGCGCCTCCGCGCCTATGGAGGGAACGCCGCCCTGGCCGGTACGCCACCCTCGGACTTCGCAGGATTTTCCAACGCCATCGTGGACGAACGCTCCCGCGAGTTGGGCATCGAGGGCGTGAGGCGCTTCGACCTGATCCGGTGGAACCTCCTGTGGACGAAGATTTCGCAGGCCCGCCAGACTATGCTGGCGATGTCCTATGGCGTCGCTCCCTGGAATACCTATCCTACGGCAATGTATTACAGCAAGACCTCCATCGCCGATGACGTGACCCTTTGGGACAATTCGTTTTTCGTGACCCAGCCTGCCTCCACGCCTTCCGGTGCGGGAAAAGTGAATTGGCTGGGGGGCGGTACCACGGGCGGTATCATCGGTACATTCTTTACGACCTCGGGTGGATTCATCGGTTTTGCGGGATACTACGATTCGGTTGCTTACCATACGAACCTTTTTCCTATACCCCAACACTCCCTGGACGCCAACTATAACCTGAGCCAGAACCCGGGGTATCAATAATGTTCTGGGTCTCTCTTTTGGTCAGTGTTCTTGTCGTCGCGCAAGATGGCAAGGCGCTTACCGTCGCGCAGGACGGCAGCGGTGACTTCCGCGCCGTGCAGGCGGCCCTGGATGCCCTGCCCGCAGCGGGAGGCGAGATACGGATCAAACCTGGGGTGTACCGGGAGGTGCTGCATATACGTAAGGATAACGTTCATCTGCGTGGCGATAATGGCGTGGTCCTGATTTTCGGCAATCATTCGGGACTCCGCCTCCCAACCAGGGACACCGTGAACACCTGGACTTCGGCTAGTTGTTTTATCGACGGAGACGACTTCCGGGCAGACAACCTGACGTTCGAAAATGATGCCGGGTTCACGGCGGGACAAGCCGTGGCTGTTATGGTGAATGGAAACAGGGCCGCTTTCTTTCATTGCCGCCTCATCGGGAATCAGGACGTATTGTTTTGCAGCGGTCCGGGAACCAAACAATATTATGAGGATTGTTATATCGAGGGGTCCACGGATTTCATTTTCGGCCCGGCAACGGCGGTGTTCAACAAATGCCATATTCATAGCAAAAAAAATTCGCACGTCACCGCCGCCTCCACCCCCCGGGAGATTCCTTATGGATTTGTTTTTTTCGATTGCCGGTTGACAGCGGATACGAACATCCACAAAGTTTCCCTGGGAAGGCCCTGGCAGCCCTACGCCAGCGTGACATATATCCGCTGCTGGATGGGTTCCCACATCATCCCCGAAGGATGGAATAATTGGAAGAATCCCGATAATGAAAAGACGGCACGGTTTGCGGAGTATGGATCGACGGGGCCGGGCGCTTCGCCCTCGACGAGGGCACCCTGGTCGCGACAACTCACGGCCGCGGCGTTGGTCACTATTGCGGCCGTTCTGGGCGACTGGCGACCTTCGTAGCGGCGCGGGGCTGCCATCAGGTGCCCTAGCCCCTGAAGGAGGATTCACGCACAAGCAGTTCCGCGGGAAGGACGCGGTTTTCGAATTCGGTCACGGGCTTTTTGCTTTCGATAACACCGATAAGGAGCTCAGCCGCGACGCGGCCCATTTCATAGGCGGGCTGCCGGACCACGCTCAGGGGAGGGGACAGCAGGTCCGTCAGGTCCAGGTTGCTGAAACCGACAACCGCCATATCATCCGGTATTCTGATGCGCTCTTTTTTTAGATAGCGCATACAGGTAGTCGTAAGTTTGTCCGAACTTGCGAAGATGGCATCGGGCCTTTGGGGAAGTTGTAACAGCGATTGCAGGGCCGATTCGACCTCGTCGACGCGCATGCCGCCATGGATGCAATGCTGCACGTAGGCGGGATCGAAGCGAAGGGTATGGTCCTCCAGGGCTCTCCGGTACCCGGCCTGTCTGGCCCTGGTGATCGAAAGGACCTCGGCGTTCGCCAGAAATGCGATTTTCCGGTATCCGTGCTCAATCAGGTGGCGGGTGGCTTCGTAGGCTCCGCTAACGTTGTCCACGGTTACCTTATGACACTGCATATCTTCGACCACGCGGTCGAAACACACGATGGGCAACCCCCGCTGGTAGAGGTCCGAAAGGTGAAAGAAGTCGTTGGTTTCCGCGGAAACCGAGATAAGACAGCCATCCACGGAACGGGAAGAAAGGAATTGCATGTTCAACACCTCGCGTTCGTAGTTCTCCAGGCTCTGGGTGATGATGACGTGATACCCCCTGGTGGAGGCGATGGATTCAATTCCGTTGATGGCCTGCGAAAAGAAGCTGTTGGCGATCTCGGAAACCACCACCCCGATCGAGCGACTGCGCTTTTCCTTAAGGCTCAGGGCGATCGGATTCGGCCGGTAGTTGATTTGGCGGGCGTATTCCAGGACCAATTGCTTGGTTTCCGGGCTGATCTCGTAGCTGTCCCTCAAGGCCCTGCTGACAGTGGAGGTCGAAAGACCCAGGGCTTTGGCAATATCCTTGATGGTGACCGCTTCAAATTTCATATGGCTGCGCCCTCCGGGCGTTAACTCTGTGTAAGATTACGAAAAAGATAGTATATTATGCATTATGTAAATAATCAATGCGATAGGTAGGTCTCAACATTTTAATAGGATTCCTATGGATATACCTTTGCCAAACAAAACTATCAATTCAAGTATTTGTAAATATTATCCCATAGATAATAATTGTAAAAACCTATATAATTCTTTAATAGGTAATTGTTTATGGTTTTCGGATCCGGCAGGATTTAATGATCCTTACGATTTAAATATTCGGATTGAGATACCAAATTATAGAAAGAATGAAATAGGAGAACTTGCGAAAAAAATGGCAAATAGTAGCGTGGGACCAAAGAGAAGTTTTGATCAGATTATGGCGCATTATGGTGATAATCTTGAAGCGTTGAGGGATGGCTTCCAAAAAGGCGCTGATAATATTACCAAACGCGTGGGTGTTTGTTGTTTTAGCGCAAGGGAAGATTTATTGTTAATGTGGTCTCATTATGGGAGCGGCCATAGAGGTGTATGCCTGAAATTTGATATTTCAGGAGAGCAAAAGACATTTCTCGTTCCAGTTGAAATGGAATATCAGGAACAATATCCAATATTTGATTATCTGCATTTGAGTAATACGGATTATGGACTTCTCCAATTTTTAGTTGGCACTAAGTCTAAAGATTGGGAATATGAGCGCGAGGTAAGAATTGTGAAGGAAACCGTCAGGGGAAAGGTGCCGTTTGATAAGAAATGCCTAACCGAAGTAATTTTTGGTTATAAGGCTGATCCAGAATTGGTATCTAACCTAAAAAAACTTGTTGTATCAACAGGTTATACCTGCTCATTTTTTATAATGAAATTAAAAAAAGGGGTATTTGGCCTTGAAAAGGAACCGTTATGAGCAATTAATTAGAATTGAGATAAGAAATCCGCGGCCTGGAGAATCGGAATTTCTTGAAATGGATGCAGTACCAAAAGGTCTTTATCCCCGGTAATAATGCAGTTTGCCTTCGCCTCCACAGCCAATTCAAGGTATTGATTGTCCTTTGGGTCTCTGCAGGCTTGAATGGTTATGGAGGGAGGAGGGAATTCGAGGAGTTGGGTTTCCAGAAAGGAAAATATTTTTAACCGATCCTCTATCGTGGCATAACGATCGAATTTTTTCCTCGATAAAACGTCTGAAAGCTCTGTTTTGATCCGGTGCGTGCAAATGACCAGCCCAATTTGGAGGGCCCTTCTAAAGGCGAGGTTATTTGTATAGCTGCCGACAAGTAAGGCGCTGATTAAGGCATTTGCATCGAAAATGAAAAGTTTAGTCCTTTTCATTAAGGAGTTTTTCCAAAGCTTCCTGGGTTAAGCCTTTTTGGGCAGTAGATTCCTGCACCTTGTCAAGATATTGAAAAAACTTGTCCCTTTCAGCTTCTCTGACTTTCTGAGTAATGCGAAAGGTTAAATCCTTCTCCATCTCCTCCCTGAAACTGGCAGGAGAAGAGCGCCAGGCACGTGCAATTTGGTCGTCCACCTCTAAAATTATTCTCTCCATGGGAAATCGATTTATACCTATACCAAATATACAATAAAAATCAGATTTTCTCGGACCTCTCGGGAACGTTTGCGTAAATAAAACCAATGAAAGGCTTTATCGGTATGGAATATCTGCGTAGCATCGTTCTCCGAATGAGACGGTTGCTATACCTGGTTCTGCTTTACTCCGCGAGTGCGGGCGCCCAATCGCGCACCGACACCATTTCTATCCAATCATTTGGCGGCAATATCCAGGCCGCGATCGATGCTTGCAACGCGCGCGGCGGTGGAGTCGTCGAAATACCCAAGGGGCAAACCACGAGCGGGCCCCTTTTGTTAAAAAGTCGCGTAACGCTATTCCTGGCGAAAGGCGCGTTACTACAGTTCACGCGTGACTTCAGCGCCTATCCTGCCATACACGGAAATTGGGAGGGCAAGGACCAACTCCGCGCTCAACCACCTATATCAGCCGATGGAGCCGATCACATCGGGATCACGGGCGAAGGGATCATCGATGGCGGCGGCGATGCGTGGAGACCCCTGAAGAAAAGCAAAGTTCCACCCGAGATATGGGCTACGGCGATTTCAACGGACGGGAAAACGGGTTATCCTTCCCAGGCTGCTATCGCGGCATCGCAATTGCGGCCCAATCTCGTCGTATTGCATCAATGCCACGATATCCTGTTGCAGGGCGTCACTTTCCGCAACTCACCGGCGTGGTGCCTGCATCCCCTGTTGTGCACGAAACTTTTGGTACAAAACATTATGGTCGATAATCCCTGGTACGCCCAGAACGGGGACGGGATAGATATCGAATCCTGTGACAGCGTGTTGGTCGAAGATAGTCACTTCCACACGGGCGACGATGGCATTTGCATCAAGAGCGGCAGGGATGAGGAAGGGAGAAAAAGGGCTGTTCCGACCCAGCATGTGATCATCCGGCGTTGCACAGTTTATCGCGCGCATGGAGGATTCGTGATCGGAAGCGAGATGTCTGGGGGCGTGCGCGATCTGGAAGTGTATCAATGCGCCTTCCTCGGATCGGATGTGGGGCTTCGTTTCAAGACCGTCCGGGGCAGGGGAGGGGTCGTGGAGCGCATCAACATACACGACATTTACATGAAGGATATCGTAGGGGAAGCCATCCTCTTCGACATGTATTACCAGGCGCAGGACCCCACGAGCCGGACCGAGCCGCATATCGAGGCCAAACCCGTGGATGAGGGGACGCCGGCCTTCCGCGATTTCCACCTCGATCATATCGTTTGTAACGGTGCCGCAAAAGGGATATTTATCAGGGGTCTGCCGGAAATGCCTGTGAAGGGGATAACGATGGCGCATATGAGTTTGACAACAAAGGAGGGTATGGATTGCATGTATGCCAAGGGGGTTATACTGCGCGACGTCCAACTTTATCCGACCGAAGCGGACCCCGTCATGCGGGTCGCATATTGTAATGATATTCTTTTGGACAGCATCCGGTACAAGACCGGCGTACCATTGTTATTGCAAGTCGAGGGTTCGGCCGGGGTCGAGCTGAGGCACACCGATGCGTCGGGCGCAAAGCGCCTGACAGACGGCCCGGTGGAAGTCACGGCGGCCCCCGCGGATGGTCCCCGCAGGGTCGTGGTGGACCAGGAAGGGAAGGGAAACTTCCGGACCATCCAGGAAGCCATCAACAGCCTGCCTGATGACGCCTTCTGGGAAAGGGTCATCCTCATTCATCCCGGCACATACCGCGAGAAACTCTTATTAAATAAGAGTCACGTGGTTCTCCAGGGTATGGATTCCGCCCGGACGATCATCACCCAATCCGAGGCCAGGGATATTTTTCGTTGCGCGCACAAGGACGATTGGGGAGTGGCCACCCTGAACGTTTCAGGATCGGACATCACCCTGGACCACCTCACGATCGTGAATAGTTTCGGTTTCGATCACCACAACGACACGACGGTTGCCTGTGCGGATAGCACGAAACACATCAGTCCAACCGGTCACCAGATGGCGCTGCGGACGTTCGCCACGACGCGCCTTAAAGCACTGCACTGCGCCTTCAGCGCCTATGGGGGCGATACGGTCAGTCCCTGGAACGTCCAGGACGGTTTGTTTTATTTCGGGGACTGCACCATGGAGGGTGGGGTTGATTTTTATTGCCCCAGGGGATGGGCTTATGCCGAAG
>CAZJDB010000138.1:0-13320 GCA_964544695.1 uncultured Chitinophagaceae bacterium | reverse complement strand
TCTTTCGGTGGACAATACTATTAATGCGAACCTGTGTTACGCATATTTTTTTGATAGCCGGGGTCGCAATACAGTTAAGCGAATTCCAGGTGGGGGTAAGATCTATTTAGCTTATGACTTGTACGATCGGCTAGTAATGTTCCAGGACTCTGCACGACGGACAACCAGCCAGTGGGCATTTATCCAATATGATGCAGAAAGTAGGCAAATTAGTACAGGCATCATCACAAGCAGCCTTATCAAGGATTCCATATTGGCACAGGCGGCACGCAGTACTAGCTATCCCACCTTATCGGGGACCTACGCATTTTATACTAAAACTTTTTATGATGATTTTAACTGGATTTCTGCCAACAGTGCACCAGTATCAAGTTCGCTTGTAACGACTCACATCAATAGTGGTAATTTTAATACATCTTATAATACCTCACCTGACTATGCACAGCAACAAACAGTTTGCAATAGGATGAGGGGGTTGGTTACTGGGCAAGAGAGCAATATACTGGAATCAACAACCTATCTATGGACTGTTAATATCTACGACGATCACGCACGGATCATCCAAACACACCAGATCAACTATAGTGGTGGAACGGATGTGTATACCCAGCAATATGGGTTCACTGGCCGACTTCTCCGAACGCATATACAGCATCAGAAGTCGGGGAACAATCCACAGACGCACACCCTACTCACAATATATACATATGACCAGGTGGGAAGGCTTACGAGCCTAACTAAGAACTTGGACAGCCTTGGAAATAAGGTTGTGTCGCAAGAAACTTATAATGAAGCCGGCCAACTGGTGACAAAAGTCATCGGCAGCACTACCTCGGAAACCCAGAATTATGCCTTTAATATCCGTGGATGGCTTATTGGAATTAATCAGTCTTATGTCAATACTGCAGGCAGTACAAGCAACTTTTTCGGGGAGGCGCTTTCTTATGATTATGGATTTACGAATAGCCAACTAAATGGTGTCATTGCAGGACTAAAATGGAAGACGGCCGGAGATGGCATTTCCCGAGCGTATGGGTTTTCCTACGATAGTTTGAACCGCCTTACAAAGGCGGACTTCAGCCAGCAGAATACTGGAAGCACTAACTGGACCAATAATTTGGTGGACTTTACCGTCAGTAACCTTACCTATGATGCTAACGGTAATATTTTGACACTCAAGCAGAGGGCATTGGAAATCGGTTCGCCGGTGACCATTGATTCATTGAAATATACCTATTTCACGAACAGCAACCAGTTGCAAAAGGTATCGGATGCCATTTCTGATAACAGCCCTTTAGGAGACTTCAAGGACACCAGCTCCACCGGCAACGACTATTCCTATGATGCCGACGGGAATGTCAATATGGACTTGAATAAGCATGTATATACAGGATCAGGTTCTCCCGGAATTGTATTCAATGTGCTCAATAAGGCGGATTCCATAGTGATGGCAAATCGGGAAACAATCCATTATTATTATGATGCTTCTGGGAATCAATTATTTAAAACTGTAAGAAATGTTTTTGGTTCAAGTCCGGTCACAAGTAGTTATTTATATGATGGACCATTTGTATATCTGAACGATACCTTACAGTATGTGTTGCACGAGGAAGGTCGTGTGCGTTATGCACAGCAGAAGAACAGCACTACTGGGGCATTGTACTACGCTTATGCGTGGGATTATTTCATTAAGGACCACCAGGGTAATGTCCGAAGCGTAATCACTGAGGAACGGGATACTTCCACTTACGCAGCGACAATGGAAAAGGCTGACAGTGCAACTGAAGCGGCATTGTTCAGCAATATATACACCCCCAATAATACGGTTTATGCGAAACCAACCGGATTTGATACAGATACCTCTAACCACTACGTTTCAAGGCTGAATGCCTCCACTTCTGTTAATCTACCGGCGGGGCCATCCCTTGTGTTGAAGGTTATGGAAGGAGACCAGGTGCAGATAAGCACCTATGCATACTATAATACGGCGGTTCAGCCACCGGGAAGTGTCAATTTACTATCATCAATCCTAGCGATCTTGCCTCAGGGTGCGATAGCCAACAGTGGTGGTAAATTAATTTCCAATGAGCTGACGGGTGTCTCCAATACCATCAGTCCGGGAGTCACCTCCTTCTTGAACACGGGCCGTGTCTATGACAGCACGCGCCCTAAGGCTTACCTGAACTGGATACTATTCGACGATCAGTTCAACTATGTGGCATCGAACTCAGGAGTTCAACAGGTGGTGGCT
This sequence comes from uncultured Chitinophagaceae bacterium, assembly GCA_964544695.1. Taxonomy (GTDB): domain Bacteria; phylum Bacteroidota; class Bacteroidia; order Chitinophagales; family Chitinophagaceae; genus Dinghuibacter. The sequence goes on along the minus strand of CAZJDB010000138.1, from coordinate 11,069 downwards.
GGATCAAGTAAGCAAGCTTTGGTTGCCCCCTTGCAGACCGTAAGCAAGAATGGCTATCTCTATGTCTATTTGAGCAATGAAAGTCCACAAGATGTTTATTTTGATAACTTAACTATTAAATATACAACGGGAGCACTGGAGCAGGAGCAGAGCTACTATCCCTTCCAATTGCCCATGGCTGGAATAAGTGACAAGGCTTTGCTTAAGTCAATTACTCCGTATAAAGGAAATCAAGGGACCGAATTAGAGGAGGATTTTTCACTAGAGTATTATAATACTTTATTTAGGAAGTTCGACCCTCAAATAGGAAGATTTGCAGGCGCTGATGCGCTAGCGGAATCAAATCCGGAGCTATCGCCGTATCATTTTTCGAATAATAATCCTGTATTGTTCGAAGATCCAACTGGGTTAGTACAAACAGCTCCTAACTCAAAGCCAATTCCTACGGTTGCCAATACTAACGCTTTGGATCCGAATGCAAATAATCCAGATGATGGGAGTGAGGGGCCCTACGCTGAATTTTGGGGAATGTTGCTTTATGGTCTTTTTCCCGGGGACGGAAGTGTTGCTTCAAGTGGGTCCTTGGGTGACGGGACAGGTATCACTGCGGCTAATTTAACTTGGGCTATTAATTCTTATATCTCCAGGGATGGAAGTACAATTACAAATTTGCAATACACATGGTATGAACCAGGCCAAACTGAAACCAATGCGGTAAATGGGATATTACCTATTAGTAATGTGAGCGATGGTTGGAATAAAGTTGGTGAAGTATCGGATTTGGCAAGTACCGATTTAGATTTAGCAGTCAATGGGTTAACTGGTGTGCAGAAATTAGTGAATTCAGTTGGAGGTGGTACAAAGTTCGACGTGACAAATTTAGGAGATTTAAAACTCGTTAAGAGTCTTACAGTTGAATCAGCGGGAAAACTAATTGCCACTGTAGGTGTTGGAGTTGCAGTTTATGAGGATATTAAGCACCCCAATATTGCACACTCACTTGATGCGGCAGTCGGTATTGCAACAATACTGGTGCCTGGTGCTGGATGGGCAATAGGTGGCACCTATTTATTGGTAAATTTGGGATTCCAGTATTTTACAGGGGAATCATTTGGTGAATGGTTAGATGATAAATATGATGACGATTTGGGAATAAGTAATTAATATTGTCCTATGAGCTTTTTTCAATTTTTTTATTGTAGGGCGTATAAATACTATAATATTGGGGGAAATAGGGATGAAACTACTCTAAGGGGTTCCGCTATTGCCGCATTATCAACGCTTGAATTTTTAAATTTATTGACATTAATTGTTTTCTTAAATATTTTCCTAGATGGGGCGATCTACCTGAATAAATGGATATGTGGGGGAGGGGTTATTTTGACATTGGTATATAATTTTTGGCGATATAATGCCGCTAGGACATTGAAGCTACGAGAAATGTATATGGAACTTGATCGTCAAAAGTATCTGCGAATGATGGTCTGGGTAAGGCTTTACATTTTTATAAGTATGGTGGTTGTAATATTAGCGATTGTTTATGGTAGGGAAAGGGTTGCATTGTGGTGAAATGCTCCAATAATACTATGGCATTTTGGGCGCTTGTAATTATATATTTTAATTATGCCGATTTACAAAAACCTGTTTCCGTGGTTTCTATACATTCTTTCAAAAACAAGCAAGAATTCCCCTCGTTATCGGGCATACTTGATGGTAATGATTAGTCAATTTTTTACATTTGCTTTATTATATGGAATTGGAAGAAAGACACTAAATAAATCACCTATTTTTTATCCCAAAAACGCACTTGGTATTTTTATCGGATTTTTTTTGGTAATTGTTATTTATTCTACATATTATTTTTATCGAAAGGGGTGAATGGATGAACTTATTTCCGAATTCGCCCAAAAAAGCCGTGCAGAAAGATTTTTTTGGGGGATAATCTCCGGTTTAATCATTATCGGTCCAATATGTTTGTTTCCATATTTGTTTAATAATAAAAATCAAGATTAAGAGAGTTTGTTTGATAAGAACGGTTACTACTTTGTCACTAATTTGAATAAGGCCCGCTATTGGCGGGCATTTTCACTTTTTGTATTGGGAAGTGAACCAAAGGCCCGTTTTATTTCTTTGTCTCCTTTACTGGCCTAGCGCCGCCAGGATTCGTAAGTCTGAAACATTGCCGTACTGCGGGTGGTGCCCATCTATTCGTACCTTGAATGCCTCGGCTTCTTCTTTTTGGCCCAGGCCGGCGTAACTCAAAAAGGTGAGTTTGTCTTCGACAAAAAGGTCCTGGTCATGAAGGTAGGGTTCTCCCACGCCCAGGTTCTCCGGCCATTTTTTGGCGTCCGAGATAAACGATAGGGCTTTTCGGTACTCGTGGTGCTTGATGGAGCCAACGGCCTGCATAAGAAGCGCCTCGCGGTACATTTCGCGTCCAGTAGTGGCGCCTTCGAATGGGATGATGGTGAGGCCGCGCAACAAGGCGACACAGGCGGCATATCTTCCCGATGCGAGAAGTGTCCTGGCGTATAGCGTGCCCATAATATAATTCTCAGGATGCGCTTTGTAAAAGCTGCCTGCCACTGATTCCGCCGTACCGGGATGGCCCTGGGCGAGCTCAAATTCGGCCAGAAGTTTTTGGTAACGCCATTGAGGATCAATACCGCAGGAATGTTCCAGGTCCTGTAGGATCGCTTGGGTATCAGCTCTACTTCCGATCGTATCTGCCTCAGCCAGGGCAGCCCTGAAAGTATAAAAGGGTGCGAAAACCGGAGCAAGGCCGGAAATCAGGTGCCTGGCATCGACGCTGCGGCCTCGGTCCTGATAGATAAGGGCAAGTTGATAACGAAGGAACCACGAACCGTTTGTGGGTAGCATATGTTCCAGGACATCCGCCGTTTCTGATCGGAATGGAAAGGCTCTGACTGGATCGAGTGTAGTGGTATCCAATGGTTGATGGGTTAGCCAAGCCAACCATATCTTGACCTCCGCTACTGGAGGGCTTAGCTGCAGTACCTTGATAGCGTATGCTGTTTGATTGCAGTTGGCGTACCAGATACCCAGCTCCAGGAAAGTCTCTTGGGGAAGTTCGTTTTTGATCAGACGAGTGAATCCGGCACCCATTTCTTCGAAATGGGCGAAGTGATTGAGCGGGTCTTCCGTTAACAGTGCATTCAAAGCGCTATGGTAGAGAGAAGTGTCCCCTTGCAATCTGGCCGTGACCGCTTGCAGTTGCAAGGCGTCGACGTTTTGCGGTTGCGCGCCGAGGGCCTTCGCCGTATAAGAGGATGCCCGGATGAGATCGTTTTCCCGCAGGTAGATCCTTGCGAGTAATGTATAGGCAGCACTTCTATAACCCGTAGAGAGGCTTGCGATGTCGAAACCATCTTTTGCATCTGTTATGTTTCCCAACTGGAAGTTGATCAATCCATAAATGAAATTGGCGCTGCCGTCTTCGGTATTAATACTTAGTGCTTTTTTGGCAAACGTCAGGGCTTCGGCATATTCCATACTTCGATAGCATAACTCCACTTTAGTGACCAACGAGGGAAAGAACCAGGGGTCTAGCCGCAGGGCGCTATCAACGGCTTGTTGGGCCGACGTGTAATTTTTTTGATCCATCTCCTCCCGCGCCAGTAAATCCTGACCATAGGAGGTTCCCCAATTGAAATCCCCAGGGGCATCGACTGGACGCGACAAATCGCCTGCTGATGGTGCACCTGACCAGGATAACAGTTGCGGACCAAGGATGGCCATCAGGCCATCACAACTGCCGGAATAGCGGATTGAGTCCGCGAACAGTTGTAAGGGACCGGCTTGGATCAGTTTCTTATAAAATGGTTTACCATTTAGGGTGATGAGCAGCGTATCGTTCAATGCCTGGGTTGGTGAAAAATAGACCCTCAGAAACTTCCCGTCCGCCTGGACGTTCAATGCTCCGTAATCGTCTGCCTCCACAAAACCATGAGTTTTCAGCACCGGATACCAATACTCTTTCCAGTTATCAGACTCGTAGGGTTCGAGGCTCCGATGTTTGAAGGGCGTAAGGCTGCTTTTTTCCGTGTTTTGATTAAACAGCCGCCCGGATTGCACCTCAACATATTGACCGTCGGTATCAGTCAGCAGGTGCTCCCATATCATCCCCTGACGGGATAGTCCCCAGATCCATATTTTCTTTCCTGCCTTATCGTCGTGTGTGCCAAACCTGACCATACCAAGGCTGTCGCGATGCCAATAAACGCCGAAGAAATCTGTGTATTTACCGAAGACATGATAGGACTTTGGGCCGCCAAAGTCGTTGTTACGATAGAATGAGACCTTTTTCCCATTGGAAGTATTTACCGGCCAGGTTCCATATTCGCCGTTGTGACCGAGGTACCGGTTTCCGGGATAAACGAATTCAAGGTCGTCGGAAGCCTTCACGGCTGCATTCATCCAATGGTAATACGGCTGTTCGAGCGCCGTCGCATTGTACCAGAAAGAGCGGGTGGTAAAATAGGCCTTGTCCTTGGGTAAATTGATCTCTACGCGCCAATAACTCCGGGTAAGAAGATCAAGCGCACCAATAAAGCAACTGACGCTGCCGTCTGCATTGGTTCTCATAAGGTAATCAACAGGTGTTGCGCAGTTGGGCGTGTGACCGATAATGCCGTAGTTTGATTCAAGTCCCCCACTGGTCCAGGGTCCACGCATGGCAATATCCCTGAACTTTACGACATGGTTGAAATACAGGAAAGGCTGGTTGGTGGATTTTTCGATGGCTGCCCAGACCTTTCCGCCGATCTCAGGGAGAATCAGCAGTCGGATATAATCGTTTTCCAACTCGACAACCTTCCATTTTTTCTGAACTGGTTTAGTAGAAAATCCGTCATATCTGAAATAGGGATAAACATTGTTCATCAGGGGCACCGGACTCGGGTCAAAAAATGGATAGGTTGTAAACACCTCCTCATATTCTTTTACGGATGCACGGCCTGTGGCATGTTGATCAATTGCTGATTGGCCGTAACTGCCAAGTGGTGTCAGACCAAGCAGGCATAAGAGAGCGCATTTCATATTACCCCTTTTTTGAAACAATTGAACCCTCTAAACTTACTGAACAAGAAGGACAAAACACAACGCAAACGGTTGCGCAATAATCAGCGTACCTCTTAGACGGCCAATAAATAAGACCCTAAAATGGGGAGTGACAGGCTCTTTGGGGATGCATGTTTGACGCGGGGTGGGGACATTTTACTTTCTCACACTTGTTTGCTTTATAACACTAAAATACAGTCTTTGCAAAAGCCTCATATTTTTCGTTATTATTAAGGCATCCGCGCGCAACCCGCTCTTAAATTGGATGGTTTTATCATAATTCGTCCGCAAACCATTGTCCAGGCTTACAATCGCCAGGTACCCGCTGTCGGAGGCCACTTTAGAGATATACTCCAGTTTGCCCCTTATGAACCCTACTTCCTGGTAAGGATAGGCATCGAAGCGAAGCTGTACCTGCATACCCGTGTCCACTTTACCCAAATTGCCTTGGGGGAGGTACATTTCGGTGTAAAACTTGCTGTCCGGAGGATTGACGTATCCTAGTAGCTTGCCCTGTTCGATAAACTTGTTTTGCTGAAGGGGATAGTTGAATTCGACCGTTCCACTTATGGGAGCAGTAAGGATATAGTCGCGTTTCCATTGGTCAACCCTGCTCTTTAAGGTTTGTAAGGCCTGTTCAAATATAATTTTTTGCTGGGACGCGTCGTGGTCTAACTGGTCTAGTTCTTTAAATTTATTTCGTTTATCAGTTTGGTTGGCGAGGATATTCGAGTTAATCTGGGGGATGGCGGATTCTTTGCTGTATAATTTGCTTTGGGCCTGGCGGTATTCTTCGGCTGAAATGACCTTTTCTTTGTACAGTTGGTCATTCATCTTGAAGGTTTGCACGGATAGGCCACTATCCTTTTCGGTCAGATTTTTTTGGGTTTGAAGGGCGTCGTTCAACTTGTCTATCGAATTTAAATCGCTGATCAGGAGGTTTTTTCGCCGGGTATAGAAGCCATTGACCCAATAATCGTTGAATTGTTGTAATCCCGTCTGGAAGACCTGGTAGGCAGATTGAAGGTCCCCAAGGTTTTGGAATGGGCCTATGAATAATTCTGTTACCTTGCCGGATTCACCCTGTGAAAGCAGCCGAACGCTGCTGTCCACGTAGGATGAAAGTTTAATGACCTCTACCGGATCGGAAGTGCTCTCGATCCATCCAAGCATTTCCCCCTGATCTACAGGCTGGCCATTTTGGACAAATAGTTTTATTAGCCTTCCAGATTGTAAGGGCATGATTTCCTTCGGGCTATTGTCGGCGGTCAGCGTTGCCCTTGTTTGAATGGTATCGGGATACTTAATGAAAGCTGTTCCGCAAACCAGGAAGAATAATATGACCAGGAATAGAAGCAAGGCCCACTTTTCGACAAAGGTGGGTTTCCGGCTGAGGATTTCCTGGGAGGCCTCGGAGCGGTTTTGGAAGTGGTCATTCATCATCTTATCTGAATTTTCAAGCCCCTAGTTCCAGTTGGTTTTTTACCAATTCATAGTATTTCCCTCTAATGGAAATCAGGTGTTCATGGGTCCCTTCCTCGGAAATCATCCCCTTTTCCATCACAATGATCTTATCGGCATTTCTTACGGTACTCAATCGATGCGCAACGATACAAACGGTTCGCCCCCTGAAGAATTGATCTAAATTTTCTACGATTTCGCGTTCATTGTTGGCATCGAGAGCGTTTGTAGCCTCGTCGAAGAACAAATAGGTTGGGTCCTTATAGATGGAACGGGCTATCAGGAGCCTTTGTTTTTGCCCTTGGCTCAGCCCCATACCCTCAGACCCGAGTTTCGTGTAGAATCCATTAGGCAAGGACTCTATAAAGGAGTAGATGTTGGCAATTTTGCAACTTCTGACCAACCTCTCGTATTCCGTTTCTTCGGATCCCACTGCAATATTTCGGGCAATCGTATCGCTGAAGATATATCCGTCCTGCATCACAGCCCCGCATATACTTCGCCAATGGCTGTGGGAGACGACGTCGAAACGGACACCGTTTCCCTTATGATCCTCCAAGGGGCTTGAGGGGGCGCCCCCGATCCTGATTTCCCCGGAATATTGGTCATATATTTTCAGCAGGACCTTCAATAGGGTCGTTTTTCCACTGCCGCTCGTACCCACGATGGCGGTTACTTTTCCTTGTTCCAAGGCCAAATTGATGTTTCTTAGGACGAGTTCATTATCGGACCCAGGGTAACTATAAGAAAGGCCCTTTATAGAAATAGTTTGATTTTGGGGTAAATGGTTCACATAGACCTTATTTGGATCTTCCTCATCGGGGAGCTGATGGATTTCATTCAACCTTTCCATGCTGATTTTGGCGTCCTGGGCACTTTGGACAAAGCTTGCCCATTGACCGACAGGGCCACTTAATTGCCCGATTATATATTGAACCGCCAACATGGCGCCCAGGGTTAATTGACCGTCGATTACCAATTTGGCTACGATGAAACTGATGGCGATGTTTTGTATTTGATTGATTAAAGTACCTCCTGCCAATTGATATTGGTTATAATTCAGCGATTTCAGCTTTAACTTGAATATGGATGCTTGGATATCTTCCCATTCCCAGCGCTTTTGCTTTTCGGCATTGTTGAGGCGAATTTCCTGCATGCCTTGCACTAATTGCAGGGTCGTATTGTTTTCTTTTGAAGACAAGTGGAATGTCCGGTAGTTGAGTTTCCGGCGGATGCGAAGGAAAATCTGCATCCAGGTGAAATAGCACACGCTACCGATCAGGAAAACAAAAAACAGCTCCACATTATACATGACCAGGACAATCGAGTATATGAGGAAGTTCACCATGGAGAATAGGGTATTTAACGCGCTGCCTGTCAGGAAATTTTGTATAGTGCCATGGTCGCTGATCCGTTGCAGCGTATCCCCTGTGTGGTGGGCATCAAAATAGGAAACGGGTAGCTTTGTCAACTTAATCCAGAAATCGGAAAGTATCTGGAGGTTCAACACATTTGAGATTCTCAGCAACAGGCGGCTTTGGATGAAGCCGACGATCGTTTGGCTGAAGGTGATCATCAACTGTGCCATAAGGACGATGACGACGAATTGAAGGTTCTGGGTCGTAATGCCTGTATCCACAATGCTTTGGGTCAAAAAGGGCACAATAAGCTGCAACCCGGAAGTGATGAGCAAGGCAAGAAATACCTGTGCGATCTGGCCTTTACTTTGCGATAGGTATTGGATGACCAGGCGCCAGCTAAGTTTATTTTCCCTCTCCCCTTCCAGTTCATAGAAATTTGGAGTAGGCTCCATTAAAAGGGCGATCCCGGGCTGATTTTCCTTTATTGCTTCCGAGGAGACCCATAAGTTCAGGAAGTCAATTTTTGTATAGGTTAAGATTCCATTTCCGGGATCCGCAATCTTTACCTTGTTTTTAGAAACTTCGATCAGCACTACAAAGTGATTCTGATTCCAGTGGATGATACAGGGTAGCGCAACATCGAACAGCTGGACATAGTTTATTTTTACGCCCCTCGTCCTGAAACCGACTTTTTCCGCAGTATCACTTATTGATAGGAGCGAAACACCATTTTTCCCTATGCCCGATTTTTGTCGTAACGTTTCGGCATTATAATGCCTGCCATAGTATTTGGAGACCATCCGCAAGCAAGTCGGACCGCAATCCATGGCATTTAGCTGTTTATAAAAGGGGAACGACATATCATCAAGTGGATAGAAAATACTTTAAATCGGTTGCCGAATATATTTGGGGTAATTGATAGCCATCCACGAACAAGGTAGGCGTGAATGTTATTTTATTTTGAACACACCATTCAGCCATTGACTTTATTTTATCTCCCTGGAGAGTAAGCTTTCCGTTTACCGGATATTTCGCGGCAAAGGCTGCGTAATCTTTTTGTTTTGGCAAATACCAATCGTCCAATGCCCTTCTGGTAAGGGAGGCATCTTTTTCTTCGGAGATGGCCAGTAAATGTAATACGGGTGGTGCTTTGGCATCTTCCTCGTCCAGCGCGGTAAATATGATTTGTACCTGCAAGTCCATGTTCTTGACCAGTAGGTCTTCAATAATTGGATGTACCATGGCACAAGGTCCACAATAGGGGTTGCATACTTTTATCAATTTGTGTTTCGCATGGGGATTCCCCAGGGTGATACCCATGCCTTCCACCGGCTCCAGGACGGCCTTTTGCTTTACCAATAGCGTTTCGAAAACCTCCGGGTCGTGTTTGAAACGTTTGAGCTCCTTTTCCGCATCCTGTACTTCCTTTGCCTTCAACAACGCGGGTAAGAGTAGTTTGATGGATAGCGCGGGAAGTGCAAACGAGAGTAAGAGAGTCCCCAAAATGGCGGGATACCCCGCGGAGTAAGAGGGCAATCCCTGGAATTTGAGCCAGGCGAGAACTGTGACGAACTGTAAGGCCAGCAATCCTTGAATGGCAACGCAAAGGACACACCATTGCTTGGCAACCTTAAGCTGATAATAAATGGAAAAGGGGATATAAGGTGTGGCAAGCAGACTCAGACAGGCCAGGACGGTGAAGATGGGCAAACTGTATATTCCTGAAACCAACAGAGCGATCAGGCTGCCCGAAAAGTAAACGAAGCCTATGGCGCTCCACTTAATACCTAGTATTTTGGAGGCTTTCGAGTTTAGGACCGCATTACAATTCAGGTTTTTTATACCGGAACAGAATTTTTGGAGGGCAGGGTTACTTTTATCCACTTCGTACCATAATAGTAAAGCTCCTACGTAGCTGCCGGATAATGAAATCAAGGCGAAAAGGACGTAGGGGAAAGCCTGCATTCCCGAGCCCATAAGGCAATTGATGCATAGTAATGCGGTTAGGAGTGGAATGAACGTCGCACTGAGCACATTAAGCAGCAAACGCTTCCTTTCGGACCGCTTATTTTGCAGGTAGTTTTGTTCACCGGAATGTTCATCCGCTTCCACCAGCAATGCAATGCCGCCGAAGACCTTCTCGAATTCAGGAATGGGCAGCTCCTCCTCCTTGTTTTCAAGCGGCCGGCTGAAATGTACCGCATCGGCTTCCATGTCCGTAATGACCGTGAAGGATTTGCTCTGGGGGCCAAATTGAGGGGTGCGTACCTGGGCTAAGCAGGGTAGAGGATAGGTGCATAGATTCTTTACATCCGTTTTGATTGCCAGGTTTTTGACGCCGTAATCCTTCAGGACATCACTTATCGCCAGTAAGCTTGGGTAAGAAGGGTGTTCTATCAATTTCTTTTTGAGGACCGCCCTATTTGCCCGTATGTTGAGCCTTTGGCAAAGGATATAAGTAGACAGTTCGCAGTTATTATACGGGAAGAGTGCTGACTTAAGCGATTTTAACGGTGTCATAAAGTTTGGTGATAAGCGCTTTGAAATAGATATGCCCTTTGTAATTCTTTCAGGCGTTTTTCGGGAACGTCGAAATCCTTATGCGTACCTACGAATGGGTATATCACCATTTTATTACTGGTAATTTCGGCAAGTACGTCATCGACCAGGATCGTGCTGTCGAATGGCTCGGCCAGGATCGTGTGGAAGACCTTTTTGTACAGAATAGTGAAGGGCGCGTTCCAGAATGAGTCCACCCAAAAGCGATTTTCGGCCAGGGGCATCGCGTGACTGAATCTCGTCACGGAGCCCAGTAGGATGCCCGTGCCCTGGCCATGCGCCGTAATGATATTCTTTAGCAGGTACTCGGCGGAATAATCGTTGGAAAAGGCATGGTCGTCATCGCAGACAATAATCACGTCGTCGTCCGCATCTATCGCCTTTCGGACGGCGCTTCGAAGCCCGTTCCATCGCCTGAGCTCCTGGGTATCCCCTTCCGGAGTTTCTTCCAGGAAAACCTGGAATTCCTTCTTCCCTTGGAATTGATTCAGAAGGGTTTGTTGTTTTTCCCTTGTGCATATACAGTATACCGGTAGGGTAATGCCGCTGTAATCGTCATGGGGTCTTTCAGTCATACTCGAATAAAAGGAGTCTACCCTCTTCAGTTTT
>CAZJDB010000137.1:0-16666 GCA_964544695.1 uncultured Chitinophagaceae bacterium | reverse complement strand
ACGACCCGACAGAAGACTGGGCCTCCGCCATGCCTGGTCCTCCCGGCGATGTCCAATGGGCGGCCTTCCTGTCCAACCCCAAAGTGGCCTTCACCGGGACACAGGCAGATGCGGTGAGTAAGATTTACGCCCAGGAATGGTTGAGTTTCTTCCGTCAACCCTGGCTTGCTTTTAATTTATGGAGAAGGACTTCGGCTACACCTGTCGACCCGAAGAGCAATCCTTCCTCAACCCTTTCCACGTTCTACCGATTGCCTTATGCCCAGGATGAAGCAGTGAATAATGCAGTGAATTATGAAGCCGAGATAGCCAAGCTGAATGGGAATAATTCGAATGTGAAGGTGTGGTGGATGCCATAGGCTGTTAGCTAACCTGTCAGTTGGTTTTTTAATTGGATAATGTGACCGCCCCTTAGGGGGCGGTTTTTATTTAACACGGTGCTAACGGCCGTCGCTTAAACGTGCTCTTTCGCCTGGTGTCCTATATACAGAAATCAATTTTGTTCACTACTTAAATCTTAGGTTATGAAAATCAAAATTACCCTGATGGCTGCCATCGCTACAATAATGCTCACCGTTGGTGCAGCCACCTCCGCAAGTGCCCAGTTTCGCGGGCATGGTTTTATCGCCGGTCCCCGCGTTTTTGCGCCCCACGTATTTGTTCCAGGCCCCCGGGTGTTTATTCCCCGGCCCTTTATTCCCGCTCCCCCCGTTGTTTACGGGTACGGTTATCCTCACTACTACGGACGCCCGGTTTACCATCCCGTTTATAGGGAAAGGTTCTACGGCGGCGGTTGGAGAGGCGGACGCAGGCGGTAAGATGCTTTTTTACTAATGGTTTTGTTTGGATATAGGCCCCGGATTTTTCCGGGGCTTTTTTTGCCCCGCCCCGGCTTGCGGGGCGCCTTGTCGCCGCGGCTCGCACGGTACCCTGTCGCCGCGGCTCGCGCGGCACTCCCGGCCCCGATCCGTGCGGCTTTAACACAGCTCTAACTGTCAATGAATAAACGCATTCTATGGCTCAAAGTCTTATATATAGAAAAACAATTTGCTCACTACTAAAACTTAGGTTATGAAAACGAAAATTACCCTGATGACCGTCATTGCCACCGTACTCCTGACCGCCGGTGCTGCTATTTCAGCCAAGGCTCAGTGTGGTTTTGGATATAGGCATGCTGCCGTCGTCGTTGCTCCCCGGATCATCGTACCCGGTCCCCGGGTCTTCTTTCCGGCACCTCCCGTTGTCATCGCGCCAGCGCCCTTTGCTACGGTTGCCGTTTGCCGGCCCGTGATCAGGGAAAGGATTATCGAACCCCGTTTTTATCCTGCCCGTCGCGTGATGATCTGTAGGTAGAAAGAATTGTTGGCAAGTGCAGTTTGATATGAAAAGGCCCCGGAGAAATCCGGGGCCTTGTGGTTTTTATAGTTTTAGCTCATATGCCGTACTTCGGCCTCCGGCATCGCTTTTGAGTTGGAATATTCCTTTTTCAAGCAAATCCTGCATATCTCTTGTGGCCGTTGCTTTGGAAGTTTTTGTCAGGGAAACATATTTCCGGGCGTTCATGCCACCCTCGAAACCCTGGGGATCTTCTTCCAGCATGCGCTTGATGATAATGAACTGGCGGTCGTTGAGCAGGTCTCTGTACCGATCGAAAAGCCTGGCTTTCTTTAGCGTAAATTCGATTTGCTTTTCTGTTTGCCCCTGGGCCTTCAAAATGATTTTGACGAAATAGCGAATCCAATGGGTAAGCTCATTGGACAAGGATGCCTTGTGAAGTGCTTCGTAATAACCTTTTTTATTTTCGTCAATGGCCCTGGAAAGGCTGATGAGCATAGGTTGCCCTACACTTTGGGAAAGGGCTTTTTCTGATATTGCGCGACCTATCCTTCCATTGCCGTCCTCAAATGGGTGGATCGATTCGAAATAAATATGGGCTATTGCCGATCTTATGGGCCCCTGTTTGACGTCATTTCCGTGTTGGGGGGCCGTCGCATTAAACCATTCGATAAATCTTTTCATTTCTTCAGGAACCATGTCCGAGGGTGGCGCTTCAAAGTGGACTTTTTGTTTTCCCAGGGCGCCGGATATAATCTGCATAGGATCTTCGTGTGTTCTCCATGAACCTGTTTGAATGTCCTTTCGGCCCCTTAATAAAGTGTTTTGCCAGTGTATTAATGATTCTTTGGTCAATGGGTCCTTATATGTCTTGCGAACCTGAAGCATAAGTTCTGCGACGCCTCCGACCCTTGCATCGTTGACCGGTTCCAACTTTGAATTAAGGCCTAAGTTGTTTTTTAGGGAGGAACGTACATCCTTGCGATTCAAGTATTCTCCTTCTATTTCGGAAGTCTTAATGGCTTCCGAAACGAGAACGTCGATGATGGTCTCCATTTGGGCATCTTTGGGCAGGGTCTGGACCATCCCCCTTATGCGACCCGCCTTTTCGGCAAAGGCATACAAATCATCCTCAATATCAATGAGTTGATAGCTAAAATGGGGCCAGCCTTTTTGCTGCCAGTTGTAGACCATGAGCCGAATATACGTATTATTCAGCTCATTTTTTGACGCTTTATGAGCCGATTAGGCGAATTATTCGGCTCACGGGCGCTCCCGGCGAGTATGAAAAAGGCCCCGGAATGGTCCGGGGCCCTGTTATTTGGTGCGGTTTGCAAGCGGCCGTGAAGTGCGAATCTTAATACCTGTAATAATCCGCTTTGTAGGGTCCATCCTTGGGGATACCCAGGTAATCACTTTGGGTGGTGGTCAGCTCATCGAGCTCCACGCCGATCTTGGCGAGGTGCAGGCGGGCGACCTTTTCGTCCAGGTGCTTGGGGAGGACGTACACTTTATTTTCGTATTTGCCGTGGTTTACCCAAAGTTCGATTTGGGCGAGGGTCTGGTTGGTGAAGGAGTTGCTCATCACGAAAGAAGGGTGGCCCGTGGCGCAGCCCAGGTTGACGAGGCGGCCTTCGGCCAGGAGGATGACGTCCTTACCATCGATGGTATATTTGTCGACCTGGGGCTTGATTTCGACCTTGGTGTGGCCGTAGTTCTTGTTCAGCCACGCAACGTCGATTTCGATGTCGAAGTGGCCGATGTTGCAGACGATGGCTTTGTCCTTGAGCGAGCGGAAGTGCGGTTCGGTAATGATGTCCCGGCAGCCTGTGGTGGTGACGACGATGTCGGCTTCCTTGATGGCGTTGGCCATTTTCTTGACTTCATAACCTTCCATGGCGGCTTGCAGGGCGCAGATGGGGTCGATCTCGGTGACGATAACGCGGGCACCGGCTCCCGAAAGAGACTCGGCAGAGCCCTTTCCTACATCCCCAAATCCTGCAACGACGGCAACCTTGCCCGCGAGCATGACGTCGGTGGCGCGGCGGATGGCGTCCACGCAGCTTTCGCGGCAGCCGTATTTGTTGTCGAATTTGGATTTGGTGACGGAGTCGTTGATGTTGATCGCGGGCATGGGGAGGGTGCCTTTTTGCATGCGCTCATAGAGGCGGTGCACCCCGGTGGTGGTTTCTTCGCTCAGGCCCCTGATGTGTTGAATCAGCTCGGGGTATACGTCGAATACCATATTGGTCAGGTCGCCCCCGTCGTCGAGGATCATGTTCAGGGGGCGATCGGTGCTGCCGAAGAACAGGGTCTGTTCGATGCACCAGTTGAATTCTTGTTCGTTCATCCCTTTCCACGCGAATACGGGAATGCCTGCGGCGGCAATGGCGGCGGCGGCGTGGTCCTGGGTGGAGAAGATGTTGCAGGAGCTCCAGCGGACCTCGGCTCCGAGGGCTGCCAGGGTTTCGATCAGCACGGCCGTCTGGATGGTCATGTGCAGGCAACCGGCGATGCGGGCGCCCTTGAGGGGTTGGGAGCTACCATATTCCTTCCTCAGGGACATGAGGCCGGGCATCTCGGCTTCGGCGAGTTCTATTTCCTTACGACCCCAGGCTGCCAGGGACATGTCTTTTACTTTATAAGGCAGACTCAGATCGATATTCGCTTTCGTGTACGTGGTGGACATAATGTTTTGTTTATGTGGTACAAAGCTAAGTTTGTAGAATAAAATAATTGTGCGATTACCTAAAATTGGGATAAAGTTATACTTTTTGCTAGATTTGTAGAACAAAATAGTATTTTATCATGGCAAAAGGTGGTTCGGTAGAACGTTTTTCGGAAGAGGCCCCCGAAAGCGCGGTGGCGCCGGTGACGCTGGATGCGAGGGACCTGCATATTCTTCGGCTGCTCCAAGGCAACGCCCGGATGACGGTCCGGGAAATTGCGGCCCAGGTGCACCTGAGCACCACGCCCGTGCACGAGCGGATTAAACGCATGGAAGATACCGGGGTCATCCGGCAGTACGTTACGCTGGTGGACCAGGCGAAGGTGAAGAAGGGTTTGATGGTGATTTGCTATGTGTCGCTTAAGCAACATAATAAAACCTCCGGGGCCAAGTTCATCGCGGCCATCGAATTGATGAACGAGGTGATCGAGTGTTATAATATTTCAGGGGAGTTCGATTTCATGCTGAAGGTGGCAGTGGAAAATATGGAAGCGTATTATCAGTTCCACGTGCATAAACTTAGCGAGATCGAGGACATTGGGCACCTCCAAAGCGTGTTTGTGATGGGGGTGATCAAGCAGACGCATCAATTGGTGTTCTAAGGGCGCGGGCAGCTGCGTCAGTCGGCGGGCGTCAGGTCGTATTGCATGATGTAGTCGTTCATAAAATATCCGGCGCCGATGTCGATATCATCTTCGCGCAAAACCCGGAATCCCATCTTCTCATAAAAAGTCTTCGCCTTATTGTATCGATTTACATTTAGCTGACGGGCGGAAGCCTCCAGCGCCGTAGAGAGTTGAATGACCCTGTCAAGGAGCAAGCGCCCCCAACCTCGACCCTGGGAATTGGGCAGGACATAAATCTTGTGCAATTTGATGGTGCCTGGGGGATCGATTTCACCGAAATCGGCAAACCCTTTGGAGACGCCCTCTTCTTCTAGGAGGAGAAAACGGTGGCCTTCGCGCATCTGGCGTTCGAGTGCCCCGGGGCTGTAGATGAGATCCAGCATGTATTCGAGTTGGGCCGGGGAGACGATTTGACTGTAAGTGGAGGGCCAAATGTCGTGGGCAAGCCGGCGGATCAGGGGGATATCTTCAATGACTGCGTCTCGGATAGTTGTCATACGTGGTTGACCGCCTGTGCGGTCTCGCCAAAGGTATGTAAAATCCGGCCCGCGGAGTCGAGCTTGGTTTGGGCGTGAGCCAGGACTTCTTCGAGGGCGACCTTCATCCCGTCATCATCCCCGTGAAGCAGGGCTGCCTCCCGGGCCTTGACGAACTGGTGGAGTGATTGCTGGAAGTCGGTGTTGGAGGTAATGGCTACATCCAGGATACGGTTCCGCTCGGAGACCGATTTCTGAAGGATGAACATGAGGTATTCCACCTGCTGAAACAGGATACCCAACTCGTCGTTTGAGAAACGGGGCATGGAGGGAAGGGTATGAGTTACGAGGTATTGGCGCAAGGCCTTACTGCCCGTTTTGAGTGGGTGCAGGAGGTGGTTCAATATCAGGATGGTGGCAGCAGTGCCGGCCAGGGTCAGCCCTAGGACGACAAGGATGATCCTGAAGGCTGTGGGTGTACCGGAAACGGAATAAAGGTAGATAAGCATCCCGATCAGGGGGATGTGAATACCGCAGAAGGCGCAGGTCATCACTCTGAAAGCAAACCTGTGGCTTACCTTACCGATAGGGGGGGCCGTCGTTTCCATAACTAGTCGTATATTGGAATATGAAGGTGCTTATATCGTTGGTATTCTTTCTCCCCTTCCAATATAATCAAATTCTCCACGCTCAGGATGTTTTCGGTGGTAATCCTGCTTCGATCCATTGGAGGCAGTACAACACAGATACCGCCAGGGTGATTTACCCGGCGGGCCTGGATAGCCAGGCGCTCCGGGTAGCCCAGATTGTACACTATCTGAACCGTTCCACAGAACATTCCATCGGGCCTAAAGAACGAAAGATCAATATCGTCTTTCAAAAAGACGTGACCTACGAGAACGGGTTCGTGGCACTGGGGCCTTTCCGGAGTGAATTTTACCTCAACCCGCCACAGGATGTATTCAGCCTGGGGAGCCTCCCTCCATATGAAAATCTCGCCATCCACGAGTACAGACACGTGCAACAATACATGAACTTTGACCGCGGGTTCTCCAGGGTATTGTCCTTTATCCTGGGTGAACAGGGTCAGGATTTGGGAAATGCATTAACCGTGCCGAATTGGTTCTTCGAGGGAGACGCAGTATTCCAGGAGACGCTGGTGAGCCACGAGGGTCGGGGGCGGCTGCCTTCATTCCTGGATGATTTCACCGCATTATGGACGGGAGGCAGAGATTATTCCTGGCAGGAATGGAGGAATGGATCTTATCGTTCCCTCGTGCCCAATTGGTATCCCCTGGGCTTCATACTTGTTTCCTATGGCAGGGAGAATTATGGGCCGGACATTTGGAAAAACATAGCAGGAGATGCGGCTGCAGGCAAAGGTGGCTTTTATCCTTTTCAAAGGGCTGTTAAAAAGTACACAGGCATACCCTTTGCGCAATTCCGCAAGCAGGCTATGGATACCTATAAGGATAGGTTGCTGTCCGAGGATACGGTCGTGGCGGGACATTTGGAGACACCGCTGAAGCGGAATAATGTGGTCACGTACCTGCAGGACGGCGGTGACGGGATCGTCGCCATGGCCAGCTACCGGAAGCCCCCTGTATTCTTTCGCAAAGATGACCGGGGATGGCATAAGATCCGCGCCTGGGATGTCGCCCAGGACGATTATTTCTCTTACCGGAACGGGAAGATCGTCTATGCGGCGTATCAATCCGACTTGCGCTGGGGCCTCAGGGAGTTCAACGATATCCGCCTGCTGGATGCGAAGACGGGAAGCCAGCGATCTCTGACGCACCACACGCGGTACTTTTCGCCGGATATCTCCCCGGATGGGCAACACGTGGTGGCGGTCGATGTGCCATCGGGGCAAATGGCCTCCCTCCACATCCTGAGCACAAGCGATGGGCACATAGAGGACTCCATACCAAACCCGTTTCGATACTTTTATGTCATGCCCCGCTGGACCGCAGATGGAAAGCACATCCTCGCCGGAATCAGAGATTGGGAAGGGCGGATGTCCCTCGGAAGGATCGATGTGGTTGCACATACTACAGAGGCGCTGTTGCCTTTTTCCTACCACCTGATTTCCTTTCCTTACGAGTCGGGAGATACGATATTTTTCTCGGCGCAACGAGAACATGGGGACCAGTTGATGGCCTACGTAGAGGGCACTTTGTACCAACTCACGCATGGCATACGGGATTATTACATGCCGACGGTGCAAGGTGGGAACGTGCATTGGACGACGCCGGCGGCCGATGGCATGACGCTTTATTCGGCCCGGGGCACTTCGTTTGCCTGGACACCCCTGGCCCCCGATTCCTTTGCCACCAGGGTAGACCCCATGCTGGACAAGGGTTTTACCGGAGACCCGGCTCTGGGTGCCCTGTATCGTCTGGATACCTCGGAACCATACACCTCCAGTGTCTATCATAAGGCTACGCACTTTTTCAATTTCCATTCCTTTCGACCTTACTATAGTAATCCAGACTGGTCCTTTACCATATATGGCCAGAATGTCCTGAATACTTTTCAATCACAGGTGGCCTATGACTATAATCAAAACGAGGCCAGCAGCACTTTTTCGGCGGGAGGTACCTATGCAGGGTGGTATCCCTGGCTCAGCGGCTCCGTAGGTTATACGCTTCACCGCACGGGCGTGACGGGGCAAGGTCTTGTCGTCCACTGGGATGAACTGAGGACGGGACTGGGGACAAGCATTCCCTTCGATATATCGTATGGCAGGCTTTACCAGTTCATCACCCCTTCGGTGTCGTTGCAGACGGATGAGCTGAATATCCCGGCTGCCTCGCGTAAATATTTTTTCGGAGACCATATCGAGTACCTGGAATATGGCTTGACGTGGAGTTCCCAGATTCAGCAAGCCACCCAGCAAATTTTTCCCCATTGGGCCCATTCGATTTCGGCGACACTGGACAGGGCTACGTTTGGTGATCCCAGCGCCTGGCAGTACCTGGTCCAGGGAACGGTCTATCTACCCGGCTTGTGGAACAGTCACAGCCTCGTGTTGAGTGCTGCTTACCAGCGCCGGGATACCCTCGGACATTATACGTTTACGGATGATTTCCCAGGGGCCAGGGGGTATCCGGGTTACAACTTCCCTCAAATGACGAAGTGGAGTGCGAACTATCACTTCCCCCTGGTCTATCCCGATTGGGGATTCGGGAGCATCGTGTATTTCCTGAGGATCAGGGCCAATGTACTGTTTGACCAGTGGGAATTGGCGCCTATAGGACCGGGGCCGGTGTATCATTTGCGATCGACGGGGCTTGAGTTGTTCTTTGATTCGCAGTGGTGGAATCAACTGCCGGTTTCTTTTGGAATTGGATATTACCGGTTATTGGATAACAATGTTGTGGGTATTGGCCCCAACCAATGGCAACTCCTGGTGCCGATACTTTTTTAATTACTGAATATCTATCTGTAAGTCCGGTGCCAGTAATTTTTTACCATCGGCGCTTTTCACCACGATGTGGTCCATATAGAATGTCTCGCCTGACTGGAGCTCGGGCGCAATAGTATTCCTCCAAAGGGTATCGATCACGGTAGCATCGTAAAATTCCTTGGAAAAGAGCCGGAAATCGGTAATGGTCTTCCCTGCGGAATCCTGGAATTCGGATTTTTGGCGGTAGCTGAACCGGAAACGCGTGATAGTATAGCTATTTCCCTGCTCATCCCTGACCTGGAGCGGGGAATCCAGGATGGCCCTGGCCGTTAGGGAATCGATGGTGCCGCTTTTCTGGGAGCCCCACAAGGTTTGCAGGTGAACAGGCACCAGGACCCAGGCAAGGCCGGTAAGTAGCAGGAATTTGAGCATAATGGTATAACGAATCCGGGGCGCTCTTATTGGAGCGCGCCCAGATTTTCTTCGAGGGTCTTGATCTTGGCCAGGGCGTCTGTCTGCTTTTTCCGCTCCAGTTCCAGGACTTCAGGGCGGGCCCCCTGGACGAAACGTTCGTTGTTCAGCTTCTTTTCCACGGATTCCAGAAACCTCCGTTGGTAGTCCAGGTCTTTTTGGAGCTGTTGTTTTTGTAATCCTATATCCAGGGTTTGAGGCGACTTGAAATGGAACGTGGTGGTCCCGACCACGACGCCAATGGCTCCGGGCTCGGGGTCGCCATGTAACAGATCTTCGGCGTTGACCTGCTTTTGCAAAAGGTACAGCGTATCGGGAGGAACGTCGCCGGAAACCCAGAGACGGATCATATCCTTTGGCTTGATCTGTTGTTTGTTCCTGGCGTCCCTTATCGCGGAAATGGAGGCTTTCAGGAAGGCGCCCTTTTCCAACACTACGGCATCGGGATGGGACAAATGTCCCCATTGCTTAACGCACAAGTCGTCCGACCGTTCCCTCAGGAGGTGATAAATTTCTTCGGTAATAAAGGGCATGAAGGGATGCAGCAGTTCCATTAGCCTCTCGAAAAACGAAACTGTATGTTCATAAACGGCGGCATCGATGGGTTGCTCGAAGCCGGGCTTTACCCATTCCAGGTACCAACTGCAGAAGTCATCCCATATCAGGGAATACAAAGTCTTCAGGGCTTCACTGACCTGGAAGTTGCGCATCAGGTGCTCCAGTTCGGCGCGGGCCTCGCGGAGGCGGTGTTCCATCCAGGAGACCGCGAACGACGGCTCGGAGGCCGACGCAGGCGCACTGGCGGCTGGCTCGGGAGCGCCGGGTGCGACGCGCCCGGACCACATCTTGACGAGCTTCAGCGCGTTCCAGAGTTTATTGTTGAAGTTCCGCCCCTGCTCCAGGGCGCCCTCATCGAACAACAAATCATTCCCGGCGGGCGAGGAAATCATAATTCCAAAGCGTACCGCGTCGGCACCATAGCGGTCGATCAAATCGAGCAGGTCGGGGGAGTTCCCCAGACTTTTGCTCATTTTCCGGCCCAGATTGTCCCGGACCATTCCCGTAAAGTAGACGTCGCTAAAAGGTTTGCGGCCTTCATATTCGTAACCCGCCATAATCATGCGCGCCACCCAGAAAAAGATGATGTCCTGGCCGGTGACCAGCACTGAGGAGGGGTAGTAATAGTTGAAATCCGTGTTGCCCGGTTGTGTGAGGCCATGAAAAACCTCGATGGGCCAAAGCCAGCTAGAGAACCAGGTGTCCAGAACGTCGGGGTCCTGCGTCAGATCGGAAGCGTTAAAGGTGCGACCCAGGGCACGAAATTGCGACAAGGCCTCATCCAGTGACATCGCAACCTGGAAAGTTCCGTCCGGTGCATAGTAAGCGGGGATTTGCTGGCCCCACCATAGCTGGCGGCTGATGCACCAGTCTTCTACGTTTTCAAGCCAATACCGGTAAGTCGCCAGAAAGCGTTCTCCCGGATGGATGCGCACATCACCGCTGTTCACGGCTTCCAGGGCGGCTCCTGCGAGGGGCTGCATGTTCATGAACCACTGTGTGGAAATGCGGGGTTCGACAACCGTTTCGGGGTTGCGCTGGCTGTAGCCAAGACGCGTCGTGTAGGGCTCTTCACGTTCCAGAAGGCCGGCTTCGGAGAGAGCTGCGATCACGAGTTTGCGGGCCTTGAAGCGGTCTTCACCAACAAAGACGCCGGCATCCTCGCTCAACGTACCGTCGGGATTCAGTGTGTCGATGACAGGCAAATGATGTTTCAGGCCCAGATTGTAGTCATTGATATCGTGGGCGGGCGTAACCTTCAACACACCCGTTCCAAAGGCAGGATCCACGTATTCGTCGAAGATAACAGGAACCTTGCGGTTGACTAAAGGCACGATAGCATAGACGCCTGAAAGATGGCTGTAGCGGGCATCGTGTGGGTTGACGCAAACCGCTGTATCGCCCATAATAGTTTCGGGGCGTTGCGTGGCGATGGTGAGGTGTTCTCCGTTAGTAAGTGCATAACGGACGAAGTATAGTTTGCCGGTACCTTCTTTGTATTCGACCTCTTCGTTGCTGAGTGCGGTTTGGGCCTTTGGATCCCAGTTGATCATGCGTGCGCCCCGGTAGATCAGGTCTTTCTTATACAAGTCGATGAAGACCTGGATGACGGCCTTGTAAAAATGGTCGTCCATGGTGAAAGTCACCCTGTCCCAGTCTACGGAGCAGCCAAGTTTACGGATTTGGGAATAGATGATGCTGCCGTATTTGTCCCTCCACTCGTAAGCGTAACGCATGAATTCCTCACGCGAAAGGGAAGCCTTGGAGATGCCCCGCTCTTGGAGCATGTTGACCACGCGTGCCTCGGTGGCGATAGAGGCGTGGTCGCTGCCCGGCACCCAGCAGGCATTATATCCGTTCATCCGGGCCTTGCGTACGAGAATATCCTGTACCGTTTCATTCAAGGTATGACCCATGTGAAGCACGCCTGTCACGTTGGGCGGAGGGATAACCACGGTAAAGGGCTTACGCCCATCGGGTTTAGAATGAAAATATTTTTTATCTGTCCAATGCTGAGACCACTTGTCTTCTACCTGTGCCGGGATATAGTGCTGACTAAGTTCCATGGAAGGCAAAAATAAGGTACGTTTGCGGTAAAACCCAATGTATGGTGCTATTTGGACGGCCCGCCAGGGCGATATTGGGCATATTTTTCGTGTTGCAAACGCTGATGGCATTGGCGCAGCACCACGCGAGCACGTCGCTACCCCAGCGGATCCTCCAGCGAATCGATCAGAATGATTCCACGCTTAGGGTTTCAAGTGCATCGGATACCCTGGTGCCCTACCTGATCGACAAGCGCGACAAACTTTCGGTCCAGGTCAACCGGATCGGTCGCTTTTACCGGCATGGCCTGGATACGCAGGACATAGCCAATGATCTCCCCAGGATCGATACCGAGCTGAAGGTCATCAAAAATTACGTGGACAACCGCGGAGACCGCAGGATGAACCTTCGGAACCTGAACAATACGCTGGTCCTGGTGCAGGAGGCCTCCGACAACCTGAAGGATTGGCTGGAAACCTTGCAGGGATATTCCACGGAAATGAATTCGATTACCGAATCGGTGGAACACCTGGTACAGGATTCCACGGTGAAGACGCTACCCGCGGACTCGGTCCTGTTCCGCCTGGCGGTCCAGGACCTGAGGGATATAGATTCCATTTACCATTCGGTGGATACCCTGGAGCGATCGGGTTTGACGAGGATCGGCTTGCTCCAGAGCAGGGTGGAGGAGGCTTACCTGACGGCGACGAACCTGATCGACGAGATCAATTACCGGATGAAGGTGGCCAAGCGCCAACTATGGGGCAAGGAAGAGGCGCCCATTTGGAGTCTTCGGCAGGTCGAATTCAAAAGCAACCTTTGGGATGACCTGATGGAATCGTTCCAGCGGGGGCTTCGCGTGACGAGCATTTATATGACCGACACATGGGATACCCGTGCCTATGCGATCGTCATCCTGGTACTGATCACCGCATGGTGTTGGTTCAACCTCCGGCGAATCCGGCACCGCCCCGACGCCAACGCTTCCATGCAACCGGTCCACTTCCTGAATAGGAATGTTTTCGTCGCCTGTCTCGTGCTGGTTGTTACGTTCAGTGCTTTCCTGGGGGAAAACATCCCGATGTCTTATCTACACCTGACGGGACTCATTCACGTGGCGGGCATCAGCTACCTGCTGTATCCTTACCTGACGAAAAACGGGAAGGCCCTCGGCCTGTGTGTGATCATCCTGTGGCTGGGATATTCCCTGGACGACCTGTTGGGAGAAACGACATATGGGGAAAGGTGGCTCCTGTTCGCGGGGGCGCTTTTGGCCATCATCACGTGCCTGGGCCTACTGAAAAACAGGAATGGCCTGGTTCAAGGCATTCGCTTTCCTTCGGTATTAAAACCCCTCGTATCGCTAACCCTCCTGATGTCCGTTTTGTCCTTATATTTCGATATTTCGGGCAGGACGACGCTATCCAAACTCATGGGGGTTTCGGGCATCCATAGCCTGGTATACGCAGTCACGCTTTGGGTCTCTTCAAACATAGTCCTGGAGATCATCTACCTCCAATCCGAAGCCTATAAGGAGACTCGCTTTTCGGCTTTTTTAAATTTTTCGGAGTTGCAGGAGCGCTTCCAAAGTGTCCTGCGCATCCTCTGCGCGCTGTTTTGGTTCATACTCCTTATGCGCAACCTGAGCTTGTTCGAATCCTTCTACAATGTGGCCCTCGACATCATCACCAAGACCCGGACCTTGGGGAACATATCCTTCAGCCTGGGGAGTGTATTTATCTTTATATTGATCATTTGGGTTGCCTCCATTATTGCCCAATTCATCAACTTCCTGTTTGGACAAGACCCGGGTAGCATTCGGGTGGGCAGGAGGACCAACATCGGGGCGATCGCCCTGGTATGCCGTCTTGGGGTGATCACCATCGGGTTCCTGATCGCCATAGGCGCGGCGGGCATTCCCCTGGATAAGATTTCCTTCATCATCGGCGCCCTGGGCGTCGGCATAGGCTTCGGGTTGCAAAACATCGTCAACAACCTGGTGTCGGGGGTCATCCTGACCTTTGAACGCCCCATCCAGGTGGGGGATCAGATCGACGTGGGAGGGAAGTCCGGAATCGTCAAGGAGATCGGTATCCGTGCCAGCAAAATTTCGAATTTCGAGGGGGCGGACATCATCATTCCCAACGGGGACCTCCTCAGCCAAACCCTGACGAACTGGACCCTGACCAACCGGAACCGGCGGGCAGGGTTGACCATCCGTACGGGCCGGGATGCAGACCTGACCAAGGTCACGGACCTGATCAAGGGGGTCCTTGCAAGCCATAAGGACATCATGACCAATCCGGCGCCCAGCGTTCAGATCACGAATTTCGGGGGGAACTGGGTGGAATTCCAGGTCCTGTTCTGGGCGGAGGACTTGGGTAATACGGGAAACCTGACGCATGCCCTGATTACCGAATTGAACCTGGCCTTCGACAAGGAGAAGGTACACCTGGCCAACCCGGGGCAGGATATTTACATCCAGAGCATGCCGAAATAAAATTACCTTTGTACCATTACCTATATGCTTTACGCGGTCGTCGATATAGAAACTACCGGTAGCCATGCCAGCGAGCACGGCATCACGGAAATCGGGATCGTCATTACGGATGGGCAGCGGGTGTTGGAGGTCTTCGAAACATTGATCAACCCCGAGCAGTCCATCCCCCCTTTCATCCAAGTGCTCACGGGAATCAGCAACGACATGGTGACTTCGGCGCCCCTGTTCGAGGATGTGGCGTCCACGGTATTCGCCCTGCTCCAGGATAAGATATTCGTGGCGCACAACGTCAATTTCGACTATTCTTTCGTCCAGCACCACTTGCGTCACGCCGGCTTCGGTTTCGATTCCAAGAAATTATGCACGGTCCGCCTTTCAAGGAAAGTCTTTCCGGGCCTGGCAGGGTATAGCCTGGGCAAGTTGGCCGGACAGTTGGGGGTATCCATGGAAAAGCAACACCGTGCGGGAGCGGACGCTAAGGCCACAGCGGAAATCCTCCACCGGATCCTCAAGGAAGACCGGAGCGGGCACGTGACTTCCATGTTGAAGAACAAGACCCTGCAGCAACAACTGCCTCCCCACCTTTCCGAAATGCTGATCCAGCAAATGCCGACCTCCCCGGGGGTTTACTATTTCCACGATGCGCGCGGCAAGGTCGTGTACGTGGGGAAGGCAAACAATCTGAAGAAACGCGTCCTGGGTCATTTCACCGGAAATGATTCTGGGGTAAAGCGGCAACTGTTTTTGCGCGACATCCATAAAGTCACCTACCAGGTCTGCGGCTCTGAGCTGATGGCGTTCATCCTGGAACATTCGGAAATCCGGCGCCTCTGGCCCATATTCAATTATGCCCACAAGCATCCCGTGGAGGCTTTCAGCCTCTATGTCTTCGAGGACGTGAAGGGCTATCTGCGCCTGGTAGTAGAAGGGAAAAAGAAACACCTGGAGCCTGTGTATACCTTCAACCTCCTGGTCGAGGGTCAATCCATGCTGAGGAAAATGATCCAACAGTTCGGCCTTTGTCCCCGGATGTGTTTCCTGGACCGTACCCCGGGGCCATTTCTGCCTGAAGAAAAAGGAGAAACGGTCGACGAATATAACCGTCGCGTGATGGACGCGGTGAACTTCCTTCGGAGGAACCTGCCTACGTTCGCCGTGATGGAGCGGTCCGAAGCCGATTCCTCCGAGGCATGCATCCTTATGGAACAAGGACGCTTTTATGGCATGGGCTATTTGCCCAAGGGGCTTCCCATACCCCAGATCGAGGAGTTGAAAACTTTTTTAACCCCGTATCCGGATCATGACTACATTCGCGGGCTGATTTTCAGATACATTCAACGTTGGCCCTCCAAAAAAGTGGAGGTCGTGTAATCGCATGGTACCATTCGCATCAGAAATCGCCGCTCGCCTGCAATTAAAAATCCCCCAGGTTGAAGCCACGCTGACCCTTTTTGGGGAAGGCGCCACCATTCCTTTTATCGCCCGTTACCGGAAAGACCGGACAGGGGCCCTGGATGAGGTACAAATCCAACTGATTCAGGATACGGCCAATTTTCTAAAGGAGTTTTCCGAAAGGAAAGCGTTTATTGAAAAGACCATTACCGAGCAGGGGAAAATGACCGAGGAGGTCCAGGGGCAATTGGACAAAGCCACTACCCTGGCCGAGCTGGAAGATATCTACCTTCCCTACAAACCCAAGCGGAAAACGCGGGCCCAGATGGCCAGGGAAAATGGGCTGGAGGCCTTTGCCCTGCTGATCCTGGAACAGCGACCCATGGACGTGATGGGGGCGGCAAAAGCATTCGTCAGCGAGAAAGTCGCCTCGGAGGAGGACGCCTTGCAGGGTGCGCGCGACATCATTGCGGAAATGATCAACGAGGACGCCAATGTCCGCGGCCGGATGCGCCGCTTCTTCGAAGAAAAGGCCACTTTACAGAGCAAGGTAGTGCCCGAAAAGGAAGCCGAAGCCATCAAATTCAAAGACTATTTCGACTATCACGAACCCGCATCTGCGGTTCCCAGCCATCGCATACTGGCCGTGCTCAGGGGTTTCCTGGAGGGTTTCCTGAGGGTAGCGATCGGGCCCGAAGAAGAATCCGCCCTGGCCCTGATCTCGGAACAATACGTCACGGGCTCGGGGCCTGCCTCCGAACAAGTCTCGAAAGCTATTAAGGAATCCTATCGAAGGTTGCTGCAACCCAGCCTTGAAACGGAGCTGAGGACCCTCCTGAAAACCAGGGGGGATGAGGACGCGATCCAGGTATTCGCGGAAAACTTACGTCAGCTCCTGTTGAGCAGTCCCCTGGGGAGCAAACGGGTCCTCGCGCTGGACCCGGGTTACCGCACGGGGTGCAAGGTTGTCTGCCTGGATGAAAAAGGAGACCTTCTTGGCAATGACGTGATTTATGTGCACGAAGCAAACCGGGTAGAAGCATCAGCGGCCAAAGTTCGGGAGCTGGTTAGCCAGTTTGCAATTGAAGCCATTGCCGTCGACGATGGCACCGCTGGCCGCGAAAC
>CAZJDB010000136.1:0-43028 GCA_964544695.1 uncultured Chitinophagaceae bacterium | reverse complement strand
TTCAATCCGGGCAGGAGATGGGTCTCCAGTTTCGCTTTTTCGGCTGGGTTGACGATTTGCTGCATCACCTCGAAATCTTTGGCGTTGTGTACCTGGAAATCCTTATCACCCCCCAGGGCCAGTATCGGGCAGCGAAGGCGTGCAAAATCGGGTGCGGGATCGTATGCAATGAAAAACCGGTACCAGGGACTGAGGAGTATCCGGCCCTGTTGCTTGAGCGTGGTCTGCAATTGTTCCGGTGATTCGATTTTGTCCGCGGGTACGCGGAGGCTGTCGGCCAAGGGGAGGATTCGGTTCCTGTAGCTGCTGTCTACTGTGGTGATTAACTCATTCTGGTCTTTGGCTTTGACTACTTCGTCAAGTAGGATACCCTCCAGGGCACGGGAATATTGGACTTCCGCTTTTGAGGCGCCGGCCATTTCGGCGGGCCTGGCAACCTGGTAAAGCATGGTTGCCCTGCCGCCCTCCGCCGGCCCGGCGAGGAGGATGATGAAAGCGATCCAGGGATCCCTGGCCGCCACCATGGGAGCGATCATGGCGCCTTCGCTGTGCCCGATCAGTCCCATTCGCGTCGTGTCGATTTCTTTGCGCGTTTTCAGGTAGGCAAGGCTCGTTTCCACGTCGTTTGCGAAATCGGCGGTTGTGGCTTTTTGGACATCGCCGGTGGATAATCCCGCGGTGCGATCGTCGACGCGAAGGATCGCGTAACCTCTTTTCGTGAGGTAGTCTGCGATTACAGCAAAGGGTTTATGACCCAGGAGGGTTTCGTCCCGGTCCTGAATCCCGCTGCCCGTAATCAGAACAGCCACGGGGAAAGGGCCCCCTGTTTCCGGATAGGTGAGGGTCGCGCCCAGATGGACCGTTTTGGCGGCGTTATCGTATTCTACGCTGTCGCTGTGGTAAGGATAAGGAGGATGGGGAGTTTGGGGGTGGGTTACTATTGCTACGGTAGCCGTCGCGGGTTGTGGGTGGATGTCCAAAGGAATCCTGGCGGTGCCTTGTATCCAATAGCCCTTGAAGGTGGTATCGTTTACACGAACGGCTACATAGCTTGCCTTGGGGGCATTTATAGTGCATTGAAGGCTATCCCCATTTAGGGTTACTGATTGTATAGCCAGGCCGAAGGCGCCTTGTTGGGGGCTGTCCATCGTGGGTTGTTTCGAGAAATGGAATACGATCGGGAGTACACCCTGAATTTTTCCCATCCAGGTTCCTTCGAGGGTCTGTGATCGTGAGGTTGCGGGTATGGCGAGCAGGATGATGAACAAATATTTCATTTAGCGGTCTTTTGGTAATAAATGTAGGAATAGATGATCGGGATGAGCACCAGGGTGGCTACGCCGATTCCGAAAATGATTTCGGCGGTGATGCCATCGGTCGCGAATGTAAGGATGGCGAGTAAAACGCCTCCTCCCAACCAAAGGCGCCCGGCCAACTGGTGGGTCTTTTTCCAAACGACTTCGTTCTCCAGCGTCCAGGGCGTCCGTACGCCCACGAAGTAATTGGGTTTCAAATTATTGAACAAGTTGCCCAGGTAGGCCATAAGGAGGAAAATGGCTGGGTACAGGATACGGGCATTCATGACGAAATGCCCCATTTTTGTCGAATAAATAATCACCACGTTCATGGCGGACATGAAAAAAACCAGGGCATAACTCAGCTTGACCAGCACGGGTTGAGAATATTTAACCTTTTTCTTGGGGTCGATATTCGGCAGGAACCGGACGAGCAGGGCCACGACTATGCTCACCCCGAAAATGAGCATGACGGGAAATATGGACTCCTGCTTATGCCCCCAACGATCGGGCTCTCCCTTCAGGTTGAAGTGCAGGGCGACGTTGTTGGGTAATTGCGGATAGACGTAAACGAAATAGGCGAGTGGCAGCAACCAGACTACCAGCATGACTATATCGGCCCAGGTGAGTTTTGCACGCATGTTAGGATTGTTTTTTATGAGTGAATGTCATGATCCATTGGAGCATGTCGTCCATGACCGTGGTGTTGAGGGAGTAGGATACGAATTGTCCGTCCTTCTGTGAGGTGACGAGACCCGCCTTTTTCAGGAGGTCCAGGTGATGGGATATGCTGGGCCCGGAGATATCGAATTTCTCTACAATTTCCCCTACGGTCAGGTCTTTATCCCGGAGGAGCTCCAGGATGGCGCGACGCGTGGGGTCGTTTAGGGCTTTGAAAACGCTGTTCAATGCGGGTATTTAGATAATTAGACAAATATCTAAATATCTTTTGAGATTTGCAAATCCCCAATTATGGGGTCGTCTATTAATTAATATCATTTTAATTTAGCCAAATAAATTAGTAATTATGCTGCCTCAAATATCAAAGGGGGCGCAAAAGTACGCCAAATTCGATAGAGTTTAGTTGCAACTAAACTATTTATGCGTAAATTTGAAGCCAAAGAAGTTACACTATTAAAGGCCCGTGAAACGGTTGAACAGCTTTATATTGATGATATTGGTGTAATTGAAGCATTCGAGCAGGAATTAAAAGGTTCAACCTATCTATCTGAATTGAAGACTATTCTTGGCTATGTTCAGCACTTCGCGGATGGCAATAGTTGCGGTAGTCGGATGAAATATGTGAAAAATGCCCATCGGGGAGGAACAGAATATGAGTTCATTAGTAAACATTTAAGACTTTACGCCTTCCAGCAGCCCGGAAAAAAAATAATAATATTTATAGCAAAGAAGAAAAAAGCGGATAGCAGTGATAATATACGCTCCTTCCAATTATTAAAGGAACAATTTCTTCAATCTATGGGAGTATAATATGAATAGAGAAGAATTAATAACAAGCAAGGAATTTGTTTTTACAAAGATGCAATTAGATTTATTAAATCTAATTGAAGGTTACATGCAAAAAAACGGCCTAAATAGAACTCAATTGGCAGAGAAATTGGGCGTCGGGAAAAGCTATGTTTCCCAATTGCTTAATGTGTCATTTGATCATAAAATCAGCAAAATTGTAGATATAGCCTTGGATTGCAATGCGATTCCACTCCTGTTTTTTATTGATTTAAAAGAGTATGTAAGGAGGGACGCTGAAGATAAAATATACGGAGCGATCCCAATGATGAGGCCAAGAAAGATGACATTTAGCGTGGCTCAACGTCAATCTGACGATTCACAAATCAATGAGAAATTTATTTTGGGCCAACAAATGCAGGTATCTCATGGCGAATGAAAGCGTACCTATTGTTGTTAAAAGAATTAAGGAACAATCTTTTGTTATTCGTGAGAATCTTTACATCAACGAGCCGAACAAGATATTGAGTATTCAAATTGGCTTTCAATTGGGATTCGCTATTGAAATGAATTTTGTTTCCCTTATCGTTATAGCATACTATCATTATCCTGAATCTTTTGAACCCATTACCAGCATTCAGGTTGAAAATATTTTTGAAATATCTGACTTAGTACAATTTAAGGTATCTGAAACAGAGATAAAATTGCCTCCCGATACAATTTCTCGATTAGTTGACTTGTCCGTTAATCATACAAGATCTTTATGGGCAAAAAACGTTGCTGGAACTGTTTTTCAAGAGAATCTTTTTCCTGTTACAGATTTACAAATGGCCAAATACCATTTCCCTAAAATGTTTGAGGATGAGTCATCGCCTGGCGATATAGATGACCTAATGAATCAAATGAGTAGGCCTTAGCCTTTTTTGTCCTTCCCCTATCGTTTTTGCGCCGCCTTTATGGCTATTTCAGACCTTAGTTTATACCGAAATTTGGACACTTCCTGTCGGTCCGAAGTCATTGGACCTATGGGGCCTTCCGGATGCGGGCTACCCAGCCTCCGCCGGGGGCCAGGTGGATCGTTAGGTCCTGGTCCACTTCGGCGCCCACGGCGATTCCCTGCAGGCGCTTGAAGTCTTCCCCGTTACGGTCGGCATTGATGCCATCCCTCCAGAGATCCATGGTGTAGTTTCCGTTACCCAGGAAGGAGAGGTCCAGTTTCAGATCGCGGGGCGTCCAATCCGTCATCGCGCCGATGTACCAGTCACCATTAGCAGCCCGGCGCGCCACAGCGATATAGTCTCCCACCTTGGCCGCCAGGACGATGGTAGTATCCCAAAGGACGGGTACGGTGGACAGGAAATCCATGCATTCGGGCTCTTTGTAATAGTGCGTAGGGTTGTCGCAAAGCATTTGCAGGGGGCTTTCATACACGACGTACATGGCCAGCTGCTGGCAGCGCGTGCCCTGGCTCATGGGATTGCTGTAGATGGCGGCCCAGGCGCCCTTTGCCGCATTTTGCATGGCGCCGGGCGTATAATCCATGGGGCCTGCGACCATGCGGGTGAAGGGTAGCGTGACGTTGTGCCCGGGGGTCAGGACACGCGGATCTTTGGAATCGCTCCACTTGCTGTTTTCGTTGCCGAATACGCCTTCCCGGGTCAATGCATTGGGATACAGACGGTCGAGGCCTGTGGGTTTATAGGCGCCGTGGAAATCGACGAGCATTTTACGGGCGGCTGTGGCTTTGGCAATTTTCTCATAGTAATTGACCATGAGTTGGTCGTCTCGCTGCATGAAGTCTACCTTGATGCCGGGGATGCCCCAGCGCTGATACAGGTCCAGGGCCTGGTCCAATTGTTTATCGAGAGACAGCCAGGACACCCAGAGGATGACCCCTACGTTTTTTTGTTTGGCATAGGCCAGGAGCGCGTCCATGTCGATCCCGGGAGCCACTTTGGTAATATCGTCTATCGGGCTCCATCCTTCATCGAGGATGATATAAGGTAAGCCGAAATGGGCGGCGAAGTCGACGTAGTATTCATAAGTTGCCGTATTGATACCCGCACGAAAGTCCACGTCGTAGACATTGTTATCGTTCCACCAATCCCAGGATACTTTTCCGGGCTTTACCCAACTGAAGTCGTCCGTGGTTTCGCGGGAAAGTTGGTATACGAGGGTGTTTGTCAGCAGATCGGCGTCTTTGTCGGCAATGGCGAGGACCCGCCAGGGGAGTGTTTTTTGATCTTGGGCAGTGGCGATGTATGGTTCTCTTGTTAGTACCTTCCGGTCGCGATCGGAGGTTTCTTTCATTTCCTTGGGATAGCGTGGAAAGGTCGCGTCAATGCCCCCCTGGTTGTCTCCCACGATCCACATGCCCGCGTAATCGTAGAGATCGGCTTCGGTCAGGAGGACCTTGGTGCCATTGATATTGAACAGGGCGGGAAGGCTGGCCAATTGTTTCGGGCCTATGGCATCCAGTTGCATCGGTTTGAAGATGCGCTCGTTGTGGGAATAAAAACCGTCCTCAAGGGGATACCAGGCGGAATCCTCCTTGTGAAGCTGTAAGTGCAGTTGCTCATCCCATATTTTGTAATCGCCTTTGCGGTCGACGGTCCAACGATAGGCTATTCCGTTGTCGTATACGCGGACAAGAAGGGAGAGGCCGTTTTTAAACCGCAAGGTTTCCTCGTTATAGAGGTCTTCGATATTCTTGTATTTGGCGCTGACGACGGGATGAATCCACTGATCCGAGGTGTGTTGTATCACGCGGGGTTTCGCGTCCCAGCGGAAAGGGTTTGCGGAGTCAATGGTGATCCCGATTTGGCAACTGGCCAGGGGCTGACCGTTGTGGGTGATGACCAGGCTCCCGGATTTTATCTCGACGGTGGTGCGTTTGTCGGGAGAGGACACTGTTTGCTGGGCATTCGCACCCAGGGCGGAAAATAAGAGGGCGATCAGCGCGATTTTCATTTTCATTATTTTATAGTGTACCAAACAAACCCGTTTGCCGGGATGGTCACTGGTAAATGTATGCGATATTGACGGTCGAGGTTGTATACTTTGTCGTTTACGGTTGCCCGGGTGGTGAGTCCGGCGTAGTATAAGGGTACCTCGATGGTCCGGGTTATGGGCGTATCCAATGGGTTGAAGAGGAGGATGAAGCCTTTCAGGGTACCTTGAGGATCCACGTGGAGGATGCCGTCCCAATCCCTGCCGTCCGGGCGGCGGAGGTGGATGATGTCGGCGTTCAGGATGGTGCGGTATTTCTTGTACCAGGATATCGTCTTTTGCACCAGTTCTTTTGTGCTATCGGTGTCGTATAACCGGGGACCCCGGTAACAGGCCTGGATGCCGGCGCCGTAGTATTGGACCATGAGTTGGGCGTAGTCTTTCAAATGATCCTTGAGGGGTTCCAGGACGGCCTCGGGGCCTCCTCCCTGGTAACGCGTCAGGGGGACGAAGCCCCAGCCCATGGAGGGCGTCTTTTCCCAGGTACCGTCATAGATATTCTGACGGTTGAGAAGGAGTTGCTGGTCCCTGGGCAGGGAAAAGTTCACCTCCCGGTATCCCAATGCGATCTTGTTGGTTCCGTCCAGGAAATACCAATCCGGAGCATTGACATAAATCCCGTGTTCGTTGCACCAATGATATAGGCTCTTTTGCAGGAGCATCTGTTCCCATTGGCTGTCCTCGAGTCCTTTGTGCCCCGGATGCGTTGTGGAGGCACACACATCCCCGGCATAGGGGCCGTCGTTTTCAAATAAATTGAAGCCTGTGGTCGATAGGAAGTATTCGATTTTCGCCAGGTAGGCAAGGCCCCAATAACTGCCGTAGCACGGGGCATAGCCGAAAAAGGCTTCCCCGGGCTTGCCCGTTTTTGGTCCGATCACGTCATCCGTATCACTGATGTGGCGGCTGGAGAAGAGGGAATAGGCGCCGATTAGGATCCCTTTTTTATGCGCATAGTCCGCAAGCGTTTTCCAAGCGGCGATATTGGCCGCGCTGGTGTCCTCCATATTACAATGGCTGCCAAAGCTGAGGATCACTGCCTCGTAACCCGTGGCGGCGCACTGGTCGATAGCGGTATATACCTGGGCGTCGTCGTGACTGACGAGGTGCATGAAGATTGGGTTGCGGTCGGTCCAGGGGGCGATGGTCCGGTACATTTTCCGGATGGCCAGTCCGCGCCTTTCCCGGTCATAGCTGTCCATAAGCAGCTCGTAGCTTCGCACGGATTCGAGGCTGTCGCCTTCGTTTAG
This sequence comes from uncultured Chitinophagaceae bacterium, assembly GCA_964544695.1. Taxonomy (GTDB): domain Bacteria; phylum Bacteroidota; class Bacteroidia; order Chitinophagales; family Chitinophagaceae; genus Dinghuibacter. The sequence goes on along the minus strand of CAZJDB010000136.1, from coordinate 36,007 downwards.
GGTTACATTCGGTCCCATGGGAGGATAGGTCTCCAGGAGACAAGGCGTTTGGTAATTGTAGTTCACCTGGGAGGTATACGTGGAATCGGCCAGCCAATGTGTCGTCTGGTCCGACAGGTCATAGCGCATGGCGTTGTTGAAGGCGTAATTCGATTCCACATACAGGCCGTGAGGCTTGGTCATTTGGGCCGTACTGCCCACCACGGCGCTTTGTTCTTCAGGGGTGGCCAACAGCTCGTTGATGACCTGGTTCACCTTTATGGGCGTTTTGCTTGGGTTGTATACCGTGACCCACTTGCAAAGGAGGGGGATATCGTCGTAGAGGGCATAGTGTACTTGCGCTTCTTTATATGTGAATGTCAATTCAATGCCTTTCGGGTGCCAGGGGCAGCCGGCCCAAGGGGGCGCAATGGGGCCGGTAGACCATGTGGCTTGCTCGCCATTCGCATGTAGCGTGTCGATCCAGTCTTCCCTGAGGTAGGCTTTCTCTTTTTGTCCTGTCAGGCCACCGAGGTCGATGGTTTTTCCGTCAATGACCAGGCGGGCTTCGGGCATCACGGCGCGGATCAACTGTTCATTGTTGCTTTCGTTTATATAGCTGATGCAGGCAACGGCGGGTTGCAGGCGGAAGCGACGGGTCAGGAGGCCGTTGGAGAGGATGAGGTCTTTCTGGGTCGTTATAACTTTGGCTTTCCATTCGTGGCCGCCCAGGAGCCAATCCTGGGCTGGGGCGGCGCTGGTCGTTGCCATTGCCAGTAGCAGGAGCAGGCACCTCATAGGTCGGGTACGCCACTGACGGGGGTGGGCTCCGTTTGCAGGAGGTCGAGGATAAGTATTTCGTTCGCACCGCGGCGCAGCCAGGGCGCGGGACAATAGAGGTGTTGTTGGGGTCCGATGTTCCAGTATCGGCCCAGGTTGTGCCCGTTGACCCAGACGTAGCCTTTTTGGTAGTGCGACATATCGATGTAAGTGTCGGCCACGGTATCCAGCTGAATGGTCGCGTGAAAGTAGAGGCCGGGCTTTGCGTCGGGCGAGCTATGGTGAACGGGTGGAAATGCAAAGGGATACACCTGCCAGTTCATGAGGGTCATACCGTCGAGGGTAGCCCTTTCGGTGATCCCTTTGCGGTCGATGAGCTCCTGTGCAAAGTTGATGTGACCCATGCCTTCGACAAGGATATCCAACTTTGGGAATGGCGTTTCGGTTTTGGGGAGTTGGATGCTTTTTTGGCCCAGGCGCCGGTCGATGGTGCCAATGAGCTTTCCGTCCAGGAAGACCGTAGCATAGTCATGAAGATCGGTCAGGACGAGGCGGCCGCTTTTGTGACCGACCAGGTGCGTGGTGTAGAGCATGAGCCCCTGGTTTTGGCCATAGGCCTCGAAGGGTTTGGGTTGAACCTCGTGAATGGGCCGGGGGAGATTGTCCCATATCGAGGTCCAGATTTCGGGCGTGAAGGCCGGGATGGACATGGTGGGAATCAGGTCGGGGAGGGGGGCTGTCGAATTGAGCAGGCGTCTGAGCGCAAAGTATTTGGGGGTAGGACGGCCCTGCTCGTCGATGGGCGCGTCATAGTCATAGCTGGTCACGTCGGGCTCGTATCCCTTGCCTCCGCTGTTGGCGCCCGCGGTGAGTCCAAAGTTGGTTCCTCCGTGGATGACGTACAGGTTGAAGGACCGGTTATGGTCCATCAGGTATTTGACGTCTTTCAGGATGTCGGAGGTATCTGTACGGGCCCATTTTTCGCCCCAATGCGTCAGCCAGCCGGGATAGGTTTCACTGCTGAAGGCCGGGACGTTCGGATTCCTTTTGGTGGCTTCGGCGAAGTCGTTGTCGCTGGTGCCGGGGTCGAGTCCGATGGCGGTTCCATAGACATTCCCAGCCTCCAGCATGAAGGAGGTGGCTCCATCCGCGGTATAAAAGGGCACGTCGATACCGCCCTGTTTCCACCAGTTCCTCAGCGTGTCGAGGTATGCCGTATCATTTCCGTAGCTGCCATATTCGTTTTCTACCTGGACCATGAGGATGGGGCCGCCATTACTGATTTGGAGCGGCGCTACCTGTTGGGACAGGGCTCTCACATAGCGTTTGACGGCTTTCAGGTAACGGGGATCGGAACAGCGGACTTTTATATCGGGGATTTTCAGGAGGTAATTCGGTAGTCCTCCAAAGTCCCATTCGGCGCATACATATGGGCCGGGTCTCAGGAGGACCCACATGCCTTCTTCGTGGGCGATTCTAATGAAAGCGGCAATGTCGCGGTTTTCGGTTTTGAAATCGAAATGGCCCTCGTGCGTTTCCAGGTAGTTCCAAAAAACGTAAGCGGCAATGGTGTTGCAGCCCATGGCTTTGGCCATGCGGATGCGTTGCCGCCAGTAGGGGCGGGGGATGCGCGCGGGGTGCATTTCGCCGCTAATGATCCGGAAGGGCTTGCCGTCCAGGAGGAAGTCGTGGGCGCCAAGGCGGAAGGAGTGGGGCGCGCGGGGGGCGGGTTGAGGGGGCGCGGCGCGGGGGCCGGTTTGCGCGGGCGCGGCGCCGTGGGCGGTTTGCGCGGGCGCAGCGCCGGGCGCGACCCAGGCGATGGCAAGGGCTATGAGGAGTTTCTTCATGTCTGTTGATCGAGGAGGAGGCGCATCTGGCGCACTTCACCTGAGTTTACGGCTACGCTGGTCAATTGTTCCTGCATGGTGGGGTTGACGAATTGCATCATGCTTGGGATCCTGACCAGGGCAGCACTGTGGAATTCAGTGGCGCCCGTTTCCCGTTGCAGGGCTACGATGTTTTCCGCGCGGACTCCGCCGCCAACCATGATCCGGATACGGCCTGCTGCCTTTTCCACGAGCTGCCTGAGGAGTGGGGTCCCTTCGGCAGCGGTGGGTCTTGCGCCGCTGGTAAGGATGCGTTCGCAGCCGATGTCGATGATGTCTTCCATGGCCTTCAGGGGATCGGCGGCACGGTCAAAGGCGCGGTGGAAGGTCACACCCATGGGGCCGGCGGTTTTGACCAGTTGCGCGCAATTTTCTTTGTCGATGTACCCCTCGGGGGTGAGGCCGCCGATCACGACGCCGTCGCAGCCTAATTCTTTGCACATGGCGATGTCCAGGGCCATCAGGTCGTACTCGTCTTTGCTGAACAGAAAGTCGCCGCCGCGGGGACGGATGATGGGGTAGAGTCGGATGCCGCGGGCGGCCTCGGAGGTGAGCGGCGTGCGGCGGGTTGCTTCGCGGGCGAGGCGGATGGTGCCATAGGAGGGGGTCGTGCCGCCTTCCGCATGGTCCGCGCACAATTCGATGCGGTCAGCACCCGCCTGCACGGCGATCATGCAGGAGGGAAGGTTGTAACAGCAAATCTCCAGCACCATGACTTATTGATAATAATATGGGGAAGGATATACCTGATCGACAGCACCACTGCGCACGGCGTAGGTAAACCCTTTCTGGAGGGCATACGCGCCGATTTCACCCTGCATATCGATGGCCAGGAAACCGACTTGCAAGGTCTTTGCGCGTTCGGGTCCCTTTTTGACGATGCGCTTTACGGCTTCTTCGCACGCTTGTTGGGGGGAACGGCCCTGGCGCATGAGTTCGACCACGAGGTGGGTCCCGCAAATCCGGATCACTTCTTCACCCACGCCGGTAGAGGTAGCGCCGCCCACTTCGTCGTCCACAAAAAGGCCCGCACCGATGATGGGCGAGTCGCCCACGCGTCCACGGAGTTTGAAGGCCATACCACTGGTGGTGCAGGCGCCTCCGATCCTTCCCCCGGCGTCGAGGGCGATCATGCCGATGGTATCGTGGTTGTTAGGACCGCCTCGCATGTTTTCGATATTCATGACAGGCTGGTAGTGGGAGGACTTGAGCCATTCCTTCCAGGCCTTTTCGCTGGCGGGAGTCAGCAGGTTTTCCTTGGGGAATCCCTGTTCCAATGCAAACTGGGTAGCCCCCTCGCCCACGAGCAGGACGTGGGGTGTCTTTTCCATGACCTTACGTGCCACGGAAATGGCGTGGACGACGTGTTCCAAAGCGGCTACACCACCGCAGTTGCCTTGTCCGTCCATGATGCAGGCATCGAGGGTCACCTTTCCATCCCGGTCGGGTAGACCACCAAGGCCTACGCTTTGATTGTTAGGATCGGCTTCGGGGACCTTTACGCCGGCCTCAACCGCGTCCAGGGACCAACCTCCGGCGTTGAGGATTTTCCAGGCTTCGGCATTGGCAGCCTGGCCGAAATCCCAGGTGGAGACGACGAGGGGGGAGGCGGCCTTATTAGGTCGGCGCCGGGCAAAAGCCGCGCCTTCCAAGGCCAGCGGGGCGGCCAATGCGGCGCCCTGCAAGGCAACGGGGACGGCCATTGAAGAAAGGGTTATGAATTTGCGACGATTCAGCATGATCATGTGGTGGTTTAGCTTAACGCGAATATAATTATAACCCTCCATGTCCGCGGTACAAATGGATGGGGCCGTCGAGAGTTACGGCGAGGACCGTCATATAAGGATCCATGGCTTCTTTCGGGACGTCGATGAAGGTGAGGCCCGGAACGGCGCTCCAAGAAATCTTTCCTACGATTTTAGGGTGCAGGTGGATATCGGTGCCCAGCACGCGAATATCTTTTATGGGGTTCACCAGTCCTTTGATGAGGATATTTCCAAAGGTCCTCGCTGGGAGAAAAAGATAGAGCGTCGCAGAGTCCCTGGAAAGGGTGGAGGGTCCGAAAAAATGTCCCTGGGGAATGCCGCCCAGCGTTCCATAGATGGCTTCGCTATTTTTATGCACCCATTTCCCCAACTCCGTCAGCAGGTGAACCTCTGGTTCGGGAATGGTTCCATCGGCCTTGGGACCGATATCCAGGAGGAGGTTCCCTCCGTTGTAAATCACGTCCGCAAATACGCTGATGATTTCTTCAGGGGTCTTGAAAGCGGTATCGTCAGGATGATAACCCCAGTTGTTATTGCTGGTGTAACAAAGCTCCCACCAGGGAAAGGCGGGCCTTGAAACGGGGATGTTTTGCTCAGGGGTCTCGTAATCGCCATAGCCCTGCAGGCGACCGTTGATGATGGTGCGGGGATTTTGCGCCAGGATCAGGGAACGGACGTGTTGGGATTCCCAGCGCTCGGCGCTTTGTTCCCAATCTCCATCGAACCAAATCAGGTCGGGGTGAAAGCGCTCCATCAATTCCCCGATCTGGCCCTGGAAGAATTTTCGGTAGCGGTTCCATCTTGGATAGTCGTCTTCCACCTTGTAACGGGAGCTGTCTTTCGTGAAACCCGGATAGTCTTTTTGGGACCAATCCAACAGGGAAAAATAAGCGCCGCATTTGAGGCTGTCTTTGCGGAGGGCTGCGAAGAAGGGACCCACCAGGTCTCGTCCGGCGTGCAGGTCGCTAAGATGGGTATCCCACAGGGCGACGCCATCATGGTGCTTGGTCGTCAGGACGGCGTATTTGGCACCGGAGGCTTTGATCAGATCGGCCCAGGCCTGGGGATCGTAGGCTTCGGCTTTGAAGCCCTTCAATTGTTGCATGTAGGTTTCGTAGGGGATCTTCTTGTTGTAAAAGCTCCAGCTTTCGTCCACCCCATTCACTGAGTAAATGCCCCAATGTATGAAGATACCGAGCTTGGCATCCTGGAACCATTGCATCTTGTCCCGGATTTGGGAGGGGTCGATTTGTTGGGCTTTGGCACTGGTGGAGGCGGCCATTATTAAGAGCAAGAGAAATCGCATGCGCCAATGTAGGGAAAATAGGCGCCCTACAACTGAGGAAACGATTGCGCAATTATTTGGTTGTGGTTCAGCCATGCGATCTTAAAGCGAGCTAATGCTCGACACTCCACAGATTCCAGGCCCTCTAGGCGTATACATCTGACAATCTTATCGTTATGTTTAATTTTAATAAACTTTTCATTTTACCTAAATTAGCCCTAATTTTGTACTTAACTTATAAATTAAGTTGAAGGTCTATTTTGAACGAATTGATGAATTCTCAAGCGAACGTACTGAATTCTATACAGTTAGGCTGGGCAACGGTCAAATAACTGAATTTGAATTATTTGATCAAAAAGATTTCCCCGATCATCAGACAGAATTAGAAATTCTATATAATGTTATATATGAGATGAGAGGGAGGGGTGCAAAACACTTCTACTTCAAATCTGAGGGTCCAGCAAATGCTCTTCCAATCGTCCCAAAAGAAATTATAAGTTGTAATAATATTGATTTCGGTTTAAGGCTGTATTGTATAAGATTAACCGACAATTTGTTGGTATTACTAAATGGTGATATTAAAACTCAACATAAACCACTGAATTGCCCCAATGTAAAAAAACATTTTGAAAATGCAGTTAAGATCGCTAGGGCTCTGGATATGTTACTAAATGATGGTGAAATTAGTTTTGTACGTGATCATTCCTTAACAAATATTGAAATAGAAATATGAAGCTTGAAAAATTCCATAAAATAATTGATAATACTCCAGCCGATGTTCGAGAAGACATTAAGCTATCCATGGATATTCTAGAACGTATACATGAATTACTTGAAAAAAAATTTGATGGTAAACAGAAATTGCTAGCTGAAAAATTGAATAAAAGCGAAGCTGAAATTTCAAAATGGTTTTCTGGTTTGCAAAACTTCACAACTAAGACGATTGCAAAATTGCAAGTTGCATTTGGCGAACCAATTATAGCTGTTTGCACAGAAGAGGATCATTCGATATTCATTCAAGTAAAGCTGTCATACAATAGCACTTTTAAAACAATGCTAGTTAACAAAACCGGAAATCTCGAAGAACAAGAGACCCGGTTTACTAGGGCCAATAGGGCAAATTCAACTAATATTCATAAACAGACATTTCCGCAATGAGCAGCAACTCTAAATTCAATATTGACTTGATAAGGATCGATGAAATTACAATAACAAACGCTGCGATCGATAACAGATCTGAACTTTCATCACTTTCCCATATCGAGCATAAATTTACTTTGGAATCGCTATTCAATGCAAGCATAAATGAAAGCAAAAAGAAGATTAAAATCCTATTTACATGCAAGATTAATATTCTTTCAAATTCAAATGACCAAGAATTGGGGATTTCCGGCCATTTTGATATTGCTTATATTTTTTTTATTGAAAACTTCGACGACTTGACAACGATAAATAATGATAACGCCGATATTAATCCAGATTTATATAGTGGATTAATTGATATTGCTTATTCAACATCAAGAGGTATCATATACACAAGGTGCTTAGGAACGATCCTCAAGAACATCATATTGCCAGTTCAAAGCACCACAAACCTAGTAGAACATTAGACGATAAAAGTGGGCTAGTTATCCTGCAGCCAGGCTAACTTAAACACGCTATTGCCCGGACCTCCAAGTATGCCTTCGGAAAAGAAGGTATACATTTTCCCCTCCTGCAACGCTATGCCATTGATCTTGGCCAGTGCGATGATGGCACCCGTGGCGCGAAGTTCCAGGGTGTAGGTGCCGGCTGGAACAGGCGTAAAGGTCGTGGCAAAGGGATCGCTTTCATTAAAATACCTATCCGTAAACAGGTACTGCGAATTCGAGACCGAATAGAGGTCAAGGTTGGGCTCCGAATAGGAAAAATTCAGGAAGCGAATCAGGACATAGCCCGAGGGGACCGGAGGAAAACTGTCGGGGATCACGGTCGCCTGGGCGTTTCCCGTAGCGCCGGTGTCGATGACGAAGACGCTGTAGGTTTTCCGGGGTTCGACAACTTCCTGGAGGTTTACCAAAGTATCTGAATCCCCCGGAGAAACCAGGGAAAGGCTGTTCAGGGGAAAAGCGGGACTCAGGTAACCCGTACTATCGGGAAAACCCAGGTTGGGATATAATAAAGAACCGTTGGCGTAGATGTTTACTTCAGGCCAGTGCAGGGAAGCATTGATAAAAAGGAAGGAAGAGGAGTCGTCGGAGGTTTCGGTGGCGCTTTTGCGGCATCCAGTGCTCCAAAATAGAAGCAATACCGATATTAAAACGGCTCCAGGTACAGGTAAAGAGGCAGCACGGAAGGTGCGCATATAGGTTCCGGATTGGTAAGCCCCCGTTGGCGGGGCAAAAAAAAACCGCAGGGTTAAGCTGCGGTCCGTTTGATATGTCAACGTTCGGATTTTATATGCAATCCACCAAATTTTTCTTCAAAACAGGGCCATTTGCTTGCTGGCAGGCTGCCGTGGGGCGCCTTGGTACGCGGCAGGCCTCGGGCCAACCGGGCGGGCGGAAGGCGTGGCGACGGGCTGCTTGGAGGTGGGGGCGGTGGGGTCAGGAGCGGGGGCGGGGGGCTGGGACCAGCCGGTGACGGTTCGGCCGTCGTAGAGGTAAGATTGATCGCGTTCTTTCTGAATCCATTCGTCTACCCGGTCGTCGGGGACGAAGTCCTTCTCCAGTTTGGCTGACAGACGGGATAATGACCTGATTGCCTGGGCGCTTTCTTCCCTTCCTAACTTAGCATGGGAAATCGCTTTTTCTAACTGGGCGATCGTTTCGTCGTACACTTTGAGGGGGACGGGGAAGGGGTGGCCGTCCTTTCCTCCATGGGCAAAGGCGAAGCGGGCGGGATCGCTGAAGCGGGAAGGCGTGCCGTGGATGACCTCGCTGACCAGGGCCAGGGCCTGGAGGGTCCTTGCGCCAACGCCTTCCATCAGCAACAGCGATTCGAAATCCATAGGTTGTTTTTCATGGGCCAGGGCCAGGATGGCCCCCAGGCGCTTTATATTGATATCCTGAGATCTGACGTCGTGATGGGCGGGCATGACCAGGTGACGACGCATCTCCAGCAGCGCGCCGCTTTCCCGGGTGACCGTGAGAATACCCTCGCGCGTCGGAGCGGCGTCCCGGTGGGTCAGGTTCAGCAAGGCGCCGCGGTTGGGGCCGTAAATAGCGGTATGCGGTTCTTCCACGAACGAGTGGAGACGTAAGGAGTGCCAGTGGTAGCGTCGGGCCGTCCGTGTATCTTCATTCATGCCCTGTTGTACGATCACCCATTCTCCCTCAAGGGTGACGATAAAGTTGTGGAGATAGAGCTGGAAGCCATCTTGAATAGCTGCACTGTCGACCTTTGCGGCCAGGCGGCTGGAGCGGATCAGGGTGCCGGCGGGCAGGCCGGTACGATCACCCAGGCGTTGCAATTCGTGGGGGGTCTCGCGGGAATATCGGCCGCGCCCACCGCAGATGTACAGGCCCCATTCATCGGAATGGGGTTGGATGGCACGCTTCAGGGCGCCCAGGACCGAGGTAGTAATGCCCGAGGAGTGCCAATCCATTCCCATGACGCAGCCCAGGGCCTGAAACCAAAAAGGGTCGCTGAGGCGTTGGAGAAATCCCTGCCTTCCGTAATCCATCAGGATGGCCTCGGTGACGGCCTTGCCCAGCCTGGCCATGCGCTGGGCCAACCAGGGGGGCACCTGGCCGTAGTGAAGGGGAAGATCTGCGGAGCCGCCTTTTACCATCATGCTAACAAATCTAGGAAAAAAACTAAACAAATTAGCAAATAAATTCCGAAAGCCGGGCGAAAGGCAAAAAAAATGGGCATTATGGCCCCTGATTTGGACGATCTTGGAAAAGCTAATTATGAAAAAGCTCCTTTTTTTGTTCTCCATTTCGGGTTTCCTGGCCTGCCACAGCGGTGAGGGCAATACCGGAAGCACCGACTCCATTTCGGACAGCAGCCACAAGAACGATTCCAGCAGCGTTTCGGGGCCTACTTCGGCCACAAAGGGGGATGCGGATTTCATGTCGGCGGTTACCGATGCGGGCATGACCGAAATCCAGGCTTCCCAGGCCGCCGAGCAATTGTCCAAAAATCAACGGGTAAAGGATTTTGCAGCCATGATGATCCGGGATCACGGGTCCTGGGGTGACCAGGTCAAGTCGATTGCCCAGAGCAGGAACGTGTCTTTGCCGGCGGCGATCAGCGACGACCACCAAAAAGCGGTGAGCGACCTCCAAAAAAAGAGTGGGCGCGCCTTCGACCGGGCTTATATGCATATGATGGTCCATGACCACGAAGGGGCGTTGAAGGATTTTCAAGGGGCTCAATCGACGGTGCAGGACTCCGCCTTGTTGAAGTTTGTCAACAATACCATACCTGGCATCCAGATGCACCTGGATTCGGCCAAGGCGATCGACAAAGGAATTTAACTTTTTCCCAACAAAACACGGCGTTTCACCGTTACGTTAATAGGTAACTCCGTTCCGGTACACCAAATCGATGTTGGTCAAACGAGAGTCCTCCACGGTAATGGGTGCAAGATTATTATACTGGTCGGTAAGGCTGGCGTAGTATAAATTACCCAATCGGATGAACAGGGAATAACGCCCCGTATCCAAAGAGGTCTCGAAAAAACCAGTGCTGTCCGACTTGATCGTTTTTATCAGGCGGCCTTGTACCGCCTTGTAAAAGCATTCCTTAGGGGTCGGTTCGACCTGGCTCAAATTCACTAGCGCATAAATGCATATCTCCTCGGGGATTCCCCGGCCTTTAGCCGCCGGCCTTCCGGGAGAGGGCATTTGGTTCCCTTTTAATTCACGAACATAGCCGCGGACGCCTTGTTTTACGTACATATGTAAAGAAGGAGCCCCGTGCACGAACTGGGATAAGAAAGCCAAAAATATAATTCCCCGTTTCATGGACGTGGCCATACTTTTAAGCTAAATTTACCCATAATTCCCTATACGCTATCAGATTGACTATGAGGATTAACTTTACCTTCGGAATCGCCACGATGTGTGGTGTGCTGGCTTGTCTTTCCTTCCATACCCTAGAAGCCCAGGTGGTTACCAATCAGCCTGCGCTGAACAGGTCTTTCCCTCTTTTCCGCCAGAATGAAAATTCATCCTACGCCAGGGCCCTTCAGTTGGCCGCCCAGAAGAACTGGCCCCTTGTCATCAAGGGTAAGCACGGGAAATATGCCGTCCTGCAGGGCGTGAACGACTCCGGTCTGCCCATATACAAGGTCGTCGACAATCTGACCAGTGCTCAGACCGTGGGGACGAATGCGTTATGGCCGGGGGGAACCACGGGATTGAACCTGACGGGGAACGCCGCCAATATGAACGGGAAACTGGGCATATGGGACGGAGGCGCCGTACGGGGCACCCACGTCGAACTGAGGGGTAGGGTGGTACAGGAAGATTCTACTACCGTCCTCGACGACCACGCCACCCACGTTTCAGGGACCATGATCGCCACGGGGATCAATCCCCAGGCCAAGGGTATGGCTTTCCAGGCTCCCCTTCTGAGGGCCTGGGATTTCAACAACGACCTTTCAGAGATGTTCGCAGCCGCCCCCAGCTTGTATCTTTCGAACCACTCCTACGGAACGATCGCGGGCTGGAACCAGGATGACAACGGCAACTGGGACTGGTACGGGATCAGCGGGGATACGGTCGATTATCAATTCGGCTTTTACGACTCCGGGGCCCAGGGCCGGGATTCCATCGCCTATAATGCTCCCTATTACCTCATCGTACAGGCAGCCAGTAATAACCGGGGAGAGACGGGGCCTCCCGTGGATTCGCCATATTATGGATTCAACAGCCTTGACCAACTCGTCTCTATGGGAGCACGGCCGGCTACCCTGAGCAGCAATATGTGGTTCAAGACCATACCCACTTACGGGAACGCCAAGGATATCCTGACCATTGGCGCGGTCGAGCCCATCCCGAACGGATATACCCAGCCCTCGGATGTGCAGGGGACCTATTTCAGCAGTTGGGGTCCTACCAGTGACGGCCGTATCAAACCGGACATCGTAGCGGACGGGGATGGGGTACTGTCCTGCATTTCCACTTCCGATGTCGCCTACGATACGTACGCCGGGACATCGATGGCTACACCGAATGTGACGGGCTCCCTTTTCCTTTTACAACAGTATTACTCTTCCCTCCACCACGATACGGTCATGCGCTCTGCTACGCTCAAAGCCCTGGCGATCCACACGGCCGATCAGGCAGGTACGAGCCCGGGGCCCGACTATATTTATGGATGGGGCCTGATGGATACCAAAAATGCGGCTGGAGTGATCACTTCTTCGGTCAAGGACGGGTCTCAGCAGATACTGGAAACCACTCTTGTCGGAGGAACCACGGACACCATCCGTATTCCGGTCGTCGCTTCCGGAAAGGCCCCCCTGAAGGCCACCATCGTATGGACCGATCCTCCCGCGTCGGTGGACCTCACCAGCAACAGGTTCGCCACAGACTCCAAACTGATCAACGACCTTGACCTGCGCATCATCAAGGGGTCTACAGTATACATGCCCTGGGTACTAAACCCCGCCAAACCGGCTAACGCCGCCACCACCGGGGACAATGCCATTGACAACGTGGAAAAGGTAGAGGCCGGGAATGGTATCGCAGGGGCGACATACACCATCCAGATTACGCACAAACACAGCGTGGTCAGGGGGCAGCAAGCCTTCTCCCTGGTATACAGCGGAGTAGGGGGAAGCACCTATTGCACTTCGGGCCCAACCAGCAGCGCGGGTACCCGGATCGACAGCGTTTCGGTCGGGGGCGTACACAACAAGAACGCGCCGGGATGCACTACCTATAGTGACTTCACGAATCTTTTCGCAACCATTCAGGGGGGGCAGACCGTTCCCATCACTATTAACCTGACCAGTTGCGACGCCAGCACGAACCAGCGCGTGGTCAAAGTATACATAGACTATAACAACGACGGCACCTTCACCGATGCCGGCGACCTCGTAGCCACCAGCCCGGTGCTGGCAGGAGGAACAACCACGTATTCCACGACCTTTACAACGCCTTCCACGCTGGTTCCGGGAACGACGACGCGCATGAGGATCGTCGCCGAAGAAACCAACAATGCGGCAGCCGTGGCCCCCTGCGGGAGCTATGGCAATGGAGAAACGCAGGACTACAGCGTGACCATCGGGAATCCTACCAATGATTTGTCCATGTATAACATGGCGGATCCCCTCAGCACTGTTTGCGGGGACAGCACCCAAATCGTTACGGTATCCATCCGCAATACCGGTTCGGTTACGCAAAAGGGTTTCCCGATAACCGCCACGGTCCTGAACGGGGGCACGACGGTAGCCACGCTTTCGGGAACCTATCCCGATACCATCGGCGCGGGGAATACCATCGTCTATACTTTGCCGGGTAACTTCAATGCCCAGCCAGGCCAGACCTACCAGATCGTGGCTAATGTGAACCTTACCGGTGACCAGAATGCATCCAATAACACCGACACCTTTACGGTGATCGTTTCACCCCCTGCCAGCCAGCCCACCGGTGGAACAGCGGACATATGCAGCGGCAGCGCCATCCTGAACGTCACCAATGCGGACTCTTCGAATACGTACCTGTGGTACACCGCCGCCACGGGCGGAAGTCCGATAGCAGCCGGGTATTCCACGAGCACGACGACCGTCGCCAATACCTATTACTTCTCTTCGGGCGGCAGCGGTTCCTTCGCGCCCTTGAACAAGACCAGCCTGGATACGGCGGGAGGATACAATGCCTTCTACGGGAACTGGATTTCCTATTCCGCCTCCGTTCCCATGACCCTGGAAAGCGCGCGCCTGTACACAAAATACGGGGGAACGCTGGCCTTCATCGTGGCGGACGTGGATCAGGCATCGATCCAATCCAACGGATCGTACAGCTACCTGCCCTATACCACTACGACCATACACGTGTATGCGACCAGCCCGCATCCCCAACCGCCTTCTGCCGCGGGTACCACCCAAACCAACGATCCCGCGGACTCCGGGGCGGTGTTCTACCTGAACATCCCCCTGCCGGCAGGGAACCATGACATCATCATCGAAAGCCTTGATTCGGCAACCATATTCCGCAACGACAACATCGGCGGCAACCCCTATCCGATCGGTTCCACGAACCAGTTCGCCTGGACGGGGAACAGCGCCGGGGTGACGAGTACCAGCCTGGGAACGCTGTGGGAAGGTTATTACTACTTCTTCTACGACGCAAAGATCAAGACGGCAGATTGCAGCTCGACGTCGGCCAGGACGGCGGTGACGGCTACCCAGTTACCCGCGCCGGTCATTACCCAGGTAGGGGATTCGCTGTTCAGTAGTGTAGGTTCGGGGAACCAATGGTACTTCAACGGGCTGGCGATACAGGGAGCGACGGATTCCATCCTGACGCCCCAAAAAGCGGGCTCCTATGAGGATGTCGTGACCTCCGGAACGAGCTGCACCCAGAATTCAAACGTCATCAACTTCGTCCTTACCGCCGTAGATACGGTGAATGCGCCCAAAGGACTGGTTGTGTCGCCCAATCCAACCTCGGGCCTGGTCAACGTCAACTTCACGGTGAACACCTCCGCAGACCTGACCCTGGAAGTGTACGACATCCTTGGACAACAGTTGTATAAACAAGTCAACCCCGCCTATATCGGGACCTATTCGGGACAACTCAACCTCGGCGGATATGCAAGCGGAGTCTATCTCCTGAAGATCACACACGGCGATAACATTACCCTGGTGAAGGTATTGCTGGAGCATTGATCATGGACGGAACTTTTGTCGATAACGAGGCATTGCAGCGCTTCGAGTTTACCCTCGGAAACTGCAATGCCTTTCTTCAATACAAGAAATCGGCCGGGCGGCTCCTGTTGTTGCACACCGAAGTAGACGAGGAGTGCCGGGGACACGGAGTGGGTAGTGCGTTTTTGCAGCGGGTTATGCCTTATATCTCTGAAAAGGGGCACACGATCGTGGTTTTCTGTGGCTTTGTCAAGCATTTTATCGAAGTGCATTCCGAATGGGCATCATTAATCGACCCGCATGTGCACCCGAAGACATAATTTGTAGGTAACTTTGGCGTTATTATTGTAACATGTTAACCTAAATTCTGCTACCGTGCGGCACCTCCTCCTACTGTTATTCCCGTCCCTTGTGATTGCAACCTCTGCCCAAGCGCAAAACTTATGGCTGAATCTTGACGCCGGTGTTGCCAACTATGACGGAGAACTGCAAGACCACAGGTACACCTTCCAGCAATCCCATCCGGCCGTAGGCCTGGGCGTGGGATACGAAATCACTCCCAACATCAACCTGAGCACCGAGTTCCTGTACACCAGGATCTCCGGGAGCGATGAATACAGCCGGAATATCGGTAACGTGATGCGCAACCTCAGTTTCACCACGAACATCCTGGAATGGAACGTGCGGGGGGAATACGTTTTGTTCGACCTGGAAGACCGGCCCTGGTCTCCCTATGCTTTCCTGGGATTGGCCGTTTTTCATTTCAATCCCTATGCCCAGGATTCCCTGGGACGCAAGACTTACCTGAGGCCCCTCAGCACCGAGGGGGAGGGGATCCCCGGCACGGGTGTTTCCAATTACTCCCTGACCCAGCTCGCGATTCCCTTCGGATTAGGGGTTCGACTGGCCTTGTCGGAGAACATTCGCGTGGGGCTGGAGTGGGGCCTGCGCAAAACCTTCACGGGCTACCTGGATGACGTTAGCGGTTATTACGTCGATTTTGCCACCCTGTATAATGCAAAGGGCCAGGAGGCCGTCAATATGGCCTACAGAGAGGACCAGTTGCCCACCCATGGGGGTGCTGCCTACCCTGCAGCGGGGAAGCCCAGGGGGCGGGGAAAGGATGATTGGTACTACATTACGGCGCTCAGGGTGAGCTACCGTTTCGGCGGGGCCGCCTATACTACGCGGAAGCACCTGGGGTGCCCGAAAGTCCCTCAATGACGCGCTTACGGCGGGTCGATTTTCTTGTCCACATTTTGTGCAAAAAAAGCCTAAAATTGAGTCCCGCAGGGGCTCTAAAGGGCTCGTTTTTGGCCCTTTGTACGTATCTTTGCAGACTTTCAATGTAGCATATGGATCAACCGGAGCAAACTATGGACGCTTCCCGCGAAAACGGGGGGCGGATCATACAGGTGAATATCGAGGAACAAATGAAAACCGCCTACATCGACTATTCGATGTCGGTGATCGTCAGCAGGGCCCTGCCTGACATTCGCGATGGGCTAAAACCTGTGCACAGGCGCATCCTGTACGCCATGAACGAAATGGGCATGACGTACAACAAGCCCACCAAGAAAAGCGCCCGCGTCGTCGGGGACGTGCTGGGTAAATACCATCCCCACGGCGATTCGTCCGTATACGATGCCATGGTCCGCATGGCCCAGGAATGGAGCATGCGGTATATGCTGGTCGAAGGCCAGGGGAACATGGGTAACCAGGACGGAGACGGTCCTGCGGCCATGAGGTACACGGAGGTGCGCCTCCAACGTCTGGCTGAAAGTGTCCTGCAGGATATTGAAAAGGATACCGTCGACTTCCAGCCCAATTATGACGACACTACTACGGAACCAACCGTATTGCCCACCCGGATACCCCAGCTCCTGGTCAATGGTTCCTCGGGTATTGCCGTGGGCATGGCCACCAATATGCTGCCCCATAACCTGGGAGAAGTAATCGACGGCTGCATCGCATATATCGAGAACAAGGAAATTACGGTGGACGAGCTGTGCAAATATGTCAAGGCCCCCGATTTCCCCACGGGGGGCATCATCTTCGGCATGGAGGGCGTCAAGCAGGGCTTCCGCACGGGCAGGGGCCGGGTGGTCGTCCGGGGCAGGCTGCTGGTGGACACCAAGCCCAGCGGAAGGGAGCAGATCATCATCACCGAGGTACCTTACCAGGTGAACAGGGATACCCTGACTGACCGCATCGGCCAGTTGGTCAACGACCGGACCATCGAGGGGATCGCCCACGTCAACAACGAATCCAACCAAAAGGAAGGCACGCGCATCGTTCTGGATCTCAAACGCGATGCGGTCGCCAATGTGATTATCAACCAGCTCTACAAACATACCGAGCTGCAGACCTCTTACGGGATCAATAACGTCGCCCTGTCCAAGGGCCGGCCCCGGATCCTCAATTTGAGGGACCTGATCAGCGAATTCATTGAATTCCGGCATGAGGTGGTGGTCCGCAGGACGAATTTCGAATTGAAGGAAGCCGAAAAAAGGGCCCATATCCTGGAAGGCTACCTGATCGCCCTGGATCACCTGGACGAAGTTATCAGCCTGATCCGCAACTCGGCCAACCCCGAGGCCGCCAGAGTGGGATTGATATCCCAGTTCGCGATGTCCGAAGCACAAGCCAAGGCCGTCCTTGAGCTCCGCCTGCAACGCCTCACGGGCATGGAAAGGGAAAAGATCCGGGAGGAGCATGCCGAGTTGATGAAATTGATCAACCATTTGCGTGAGATTTTGGCCAATGAAGGGATGCGCTTCCAGATCATCAAGGATGAACTAATGGAAGTCCGGAACCGCTTTGCCGACGAACGGAGAAGCGAGATTCAATTCCTGGCCAATGAAATGCGGATCGAGGATCTGATCGAAGAAGAAGACGTGGTTATCACCATTTCGCATATGGGTTACCTGAAGCGTACCCCCGCCACGGAATACCGCCAGCAAAAGCGCGGTGGCCGGGGCGTCATCGGGGGAAAGACGCGTGAAGAAGACTGGATCGAGCACCTTTTCGTCGCAAGTACGCATCATACGCTGATGATTTTTACGGAAAAGGGTAGGTGCCATTGGCTGAAGGTGTACGAAATACCCGAAGGGGACAAGCAAAGTAAAGGGCGTGCCATCCAGAACCTGGTGCAACTCCTGCCCGGAGACAACATCCGCGCCGTCATCGACATCAAGAATTACGAAGAACTGGCGGACCGCTATATCCTGCTGTGCACGAAGAAAGGGGTCATTAAAAGGACGCGCCTCGAGGAATTTTCCAGACCCCGTCAAAGCGGGGTGAATGCCATCACGATCGTAGAAGGGGACCAACTACTCGTCGCGCGTTTGACCGACGGCGCCACGGAAGTCATCATGGGAGTAAAGAGCGGGCGCGCCATCCGTTTCAACGAGGACAAGGTAAGGCCTACGGGCCGGGGCGCCATCGGTGTGGCGGGCATAGAGGTTGATGACCAAGGAGATGAGGTGGTTGGCATGGTTTGTGTCGACAAAAAGGATACCAGTCGCAACGTGCTCGTCGTATCCGAAAAAGGTTTCGGGAAACGCACGCCTGTAGATGAATACCGCATCACGAACCGGGGCGGAAAGGGAGTCAAAACGATCAATGTCACCGACAAGACGGGCTCCCTGATCGGCATCCTCGACGTATCCGAAAACCAGGATTTGATGATTACCTGTAAATCGGGGATCACGATCCGGATGTCCGTATCGGACATTCGCGAGGCGGGAAGGAATACCCAAGGGGTCAAGCTGATCCGCCTGGATGAAAACGATGGGATCGCGGCGATCACCAGCCTGGATGAGATGGAGGAGCCCACCGACGGGCGTGCTGCGGAGGAGCCCACTGACGGGCGCGCTTCGGGAGAGGCTTCGGGGCCTGAGGCTCCCGGGTCGGCCGAGACTCCGGAGGCCACGGAAGGTTAGAATTCAATAATTTATCTATATTTAGGGCATTAAATAACTTTCTCACAAATGAAAAAACTCCTCTTCGCGGTTGTATCAGCTTCGACCTTGCTCAGCACTTCCGCACAGGACCTTAAGCAAGCCAAGAAGCAAATCGACAAGAAAGATTGGACGGGAGCCAAGGCGACGATCGACCAACTCGTTGCCAATGATAAAACGAATAAGGATTACGAGGTCTGGTACGACAAGGGCCAGGTCTACAGTAAATTCGCTACAGACAGCAGCCTTAAGGGTCAGGTCCCGGGCGCCAATATGATTGCCCTGGGCGCTTTCGACAAGGCTTATACCCTCGACAGTCAAAAAACAAAGATCGCTGCCGTAGTAGACGGTAACTTTTCTTCGATCACCAACCTGTACAGCACGACCTTCAACGAGGCGTACCGGATATTCCAAAAGAACGATTTCTCAGGAGCCCTGCCCGGGTTTTCCGACGCCGACAGCATAGGACGTTTCCTGTATTATCACCACATTGCCCTTACGGCACTGGATACGGTGGTAACGTATTACCTGGGCTTTTGCTATATGAAGTTGGAAAAGAACGACAGCGCTACCTTTTATTTCCAGAAACTGGGAGACGCCCACGTTTCTGGACAAGGCTTCGATCTGCCCTACAACTGGCTGGTCTATTATTACTCCGATAAGAAGGATTGGACCACGGCTGAAAAATATGCCGGTATCGGGAAAACTTATTATCCCAAGGACGCTTATTTCGACAATGTAGAATTGCAGCACCTGAAGGAAGAAGGGAAGACCGACGAACTGCTGAAGAAATATGAGGAAGTGCTGGCCGAAAATCCCGATGACTACGATCACCAGTACAACTACGGCAATACGCTGTTCGGCATGGTCTATGGCGTGGACAAAAGGCCGGCCAATTACCAGGACCTGATACAGAAGCTGGAAGCCGCTTTCACGAAGTGCACCCAGATCGATCCCAACCGTCCCGAAGCCTACCTGGCCCTGGGCAAATCCCATTTCAACCAGGCCGTTGCCATCAACGACTCCCTGAAGACGATCAAGGGGACTGCCGCCGCAGACCAGGCTTCCAAGAAGGCCCTGCAGGCCCAGGCTGAAGACCAGATCAAGGCGGCCATTACGCCCCTGGAAAAAGTCTTCAACTTCTATGATACGAAGGGCACCCTGAAGACGGCTGAAAAATCCAATTACAAATCCGCCATCAGCCTCCTGGGGGACAGCTATCGCTATCTCGACAACAAGGACAAGGCTAAATTTTACGACGACAAGTATACTGCCGCAGACAGTAAATAATTATCCATGAGACCTTGTCTGATCCTGGTCTTTGTGGTGCTTCTCGGCGGGGGCGTGTTTGCGCAGGGCGATTGGATTCATTATGATGGAGTGCCTGCGCGGGCATACGGCGTCTTTCATTTTAGAAAGACCTTTTCCCTCTCTTCGGTGCCTTCTCCATTTATCGTGCACGTCAGCGCTGACAACCGCTACCGCCTTTTCGTGAATGGCCAGTCCGTTTGCACAGGGCCCGCGCGGGGTGACCTGGCCCATTGGAACCTCGAAACCGTAGACATAGCTCCCTGGTTACACGCGGGTGTGAATACGCTGGCTGCCCTGGTATGGAACATGGGGGAATACGCACCCGTGGCGCAGATCAGCAACCAGACGGGGTTTTTGTTGGAGGGGCCCTCGGTTGGTACCGGGCCATCCTGGCGGGTATTATACGATTCTGCTTTCTCACCTTGCTCCCTGGACAACGGACAGCGGTTACATACTTATATGGTCGTCGGACCGGGGGATCATGTGGTTGGAAGCGCTTATCCTTGGGGGTGGGAGCAGCCCGGATATCCCGATTCCACCTGGCCGCATGCGACGGTCGTATCATCGGCGGTCATGTATGGAAACGGATCCGATAATCTATGGACGTTGGTGCCTCGGAGTATTCCTTTGTTTCCGGAGAAGATGCAGCGGCTTTCGCACGTCCGGCGGTTTCCTGCTGGTTTTGATACCTCTTTTTTACATGGCGGGCATCCGGTGGTCATCCCTCCAGGTCAGCGGGTTTCGATACTTCTCGATCAGGGTTTTGAAACGTTGGGTTATCCCTCCCTTTTGGTGAGTGGCGGCGCGGGGGCTTCAGTGCGGGTAAGCTATGCGGAAGCTTTATTTGATTCTTCGGGGCATAAGGGGAACCGGGATTCCATTGCGGGTAAGACGTTGGTGGGCAATTATGATGTGTTTGAGCCGGATGGGGGGGCTTCGCGCTTGTTCCGTCCGCTCTGGACGCGAACGTATCGATACGTACAATTGGATATCACGACTGCAGGTTCGGCGCTGTCGCTGGATGATTTTTACGGTATGCATACGGGGTATCCCTTCTTGCGTTGGGCTACCTTTTCCTGCAACGATAACTCTTTAAACCCCATCTGGGAAGTCGGCTGGAGGACCGCCCTGCTGTGCGCGGGGGAAACCTATTTCGATTGTCCCTATTACGAGCAGTTGCAATACGAAGGCGATACGCGTATTCAATCCCTGATTTCACTATACATGACCGGGGACGACCGCCTTATGCGCAAGGCCATCATGGACTTCAACAACTCACGGGTGCCCGAGGGCCTTACACAGGGCCGGTATCCCAGCAACCGCTTGCAGGTCATTCCTCCTTTTTCATTGTTTTGGGTGTCGATGCTGCACGATTACTGGATGCATCGTCCGGATACGAGCTTTATTTCATCCCTTCTGCTACCAGCCTCGGAGGTCCTTTACTGGTATGAAAAGCACATCGATCCCGCAGTCGGTATGCTGGGACCTATGGACTGGTGGAGCTTCGTAGACTGGAATGACGCCTTTCCGGGGGGCATACCCGATGGGGCCACGGACGGGCATTCGGCTGTGGTGACTTTGCAATTCGCAAATACTTTATTGCAGGCGGCGGACTTATTTGCCTATTTCGGCCGCGTTTCCGAGGCAGCACATTACCGGGCGCTGGCTGCTTCGTTGAATTCGTCGGTTTATCGGGCTTGCTTTTCTTCTGCTCGCCACCTGATGGCGAATACGCCTTCGCTTTCGTCTTTCAGCCAACACGCTTCCATCCTTGGGGTGCTGAGCGGGGCAATTCCTCCTTCCGAGGCGCCGGTGGTCATGCAGCACGTCTTGTCCGATAGTTCGGTTAGTCAAGCCACCTTTTACTACCGCTTTTACCTGACGCGCGCGCTGTGCAAAGCGGGAATGGCCGATTTGTATTACAGCCAGTTGGGGCCCTGGAGGAATATGTTGGCGCTTGGTTTGACGACTTTCGCGGAAAAGCCCGAGCCCACGCGGTCGGATTGCCACGCCTGGAGTGCCAGTCCACTGTATGACTTCCTGGCGACGATCTGCGGGATCATGCCTGATGCGCCAGGGTTTTCACGCGTGCTGATCAAGCCCGCCCTGGGACCTTTGCATTCGGTCAATGCGATGATGCCGCATCCGAGGGGGGATATTTCGGTGCACTTGCAGCGAGTATTGCCTTCGGGGATCAAAGGGGAGATTACTTTACCCTCCGGTGTGGGCGGTCGGTTCGTCTGGGAAGGGAAGGAGGTTCTTTTACATGAGGGGAGGCAGGAGGTGAGGTTGTAAAAAGGGCAGCGAATGACCGCTGCCCGAAAATTGAACGCTCCAAGAATGGTTGAGTGGTCTCACTCTGAGTATTGCGATAGGTTAGCGGACTAATTAAGAGCCTTAACATACGAATAAACGAAAGGGCGCGCCGGTCGGAATGTTTTTTCGTATTTATTTTTAGCACAATCGTACCCCGAACCTGGAATCGCACTGAATTCATTGTACCTTCCTGATTGAACTGCTGACCACAATGCCGGCACCCCAACGCCTCCAAGCCATACCCCTGACCGATCCTGAGCACCTTCAAACCCTGGTGGAGAACCGGCGTGTGTTCAATCTGGAGCATTGTGAACTGAATATTTACGAGTCTTACCAGAAAGCTTTCCATGTCCCTTTGACTTTCAATGACTTCGTGGTCACGAGTATGATCCGGGGGAAAAAGATCATGCACCTGTTCAAGGACCCGCCTTTCGATTACCTCCCAGGGGAAACGGTCATCGTTCCCGCCAAGGAGCCTATGGTGATCGATTTTCCGGAGGCCAGGGCGGAAGACCCTACCCAGTGTATCGCCCTGACCGTGGAAGCGGGGTATGTCCGAAGCACGATCGAATACCTGGACACGTATTACCAGGGTGAAAAGGGCGATAACCACGGATGGGACCTGCACTTCACCAAATACCATTTCGAGAATGAAACGGAGGTTTCGTCCCTGATCAATAAACTGATCCGGGTTTGCAGCAGCGGGGACCTGACCAAGAATATCTACGCGGACCTGAATCTGAAGGAGCTGTTGATCCGACTCATCCAAAGCCAGCACCTGTTCAAGGTCCGCAAGGAAACCGAGCGCCTGTCCAACCGGAGCAGGCATCATTTCGTCCTGCATTATATCCAGGAACACCTCACCGAAAAAATACCCATCGATACCCTTAGCCGCAAGGCCTACCTAAGCCGCAATATGTTCTTCAAGTGGTTCAAGCAGCAGTTCGGCCTTACCCCCCTGGAATATCTGAACCGGGAAAGGATACGCCTGGCGAAGCAACTCCTGGCCGAGCCGAGGGGTAGTATTTCGGACATTAGCTTCCAGTGCGGCTTTTCCGACGTCAACTATTTCGTTCGCCTCTTCCGTAAAGCCGAGGGGATCACCCCCGGTGCCTACCGGCTGGCTTGCCTGGGTAAAAAGTCCGGATAAATTCCTACTTTAGGAGCGACGATTGCTCATTAAACCTGGTTGTATGCAAGGTCATCAGGTGTGCCGTGTGCCTGCCGAGAATTTTAAATGTATTTTTGACACATATAAAAACAGGCTCTATGCCTACGTTTTGGCGGTGTCCCATTCTCCCTATGTGGCAGAGGAAATTACCCAGGAGATCTTCCTGAAGCTGTGGCAGTGCAAGGATGTGCTGTCTGAGGTCTCCAATATGGACGCTTATATTTTCACTATTGCGCGGCATAAGACGCTGAATTATTTGCGTAAGGCCGCAACGGATACGCGGGTGCTTGCGGAGCTGCAATCGCGGATGACGCTGGCTGCCAACGACGTATCGGAGCACGTTTTATTTCGCGAATCCGATCGGATGGCGGCGGAAGCTGTGACTTTGTTGTCGCCTCAGCGGCGCCTCGTCTATAAACTGAGCCGTCAGGAAGGGTTGAATCACGCGGAGATTGCCCTGCGGTTGCAACTCTCCAGGAATACGGTGAAGAACCACCTCGTGGAGGCGCTTAAATTTATCAAGGGGTATTTGACGGTCAGGGGATAAGCCTTATTTTGGCGCGTGCGTCGAACCTGCTTTTTCATTATTGTATTCTTTATGGGTGTTGCCCTGCGGGCGCAATCTTTTAATTCGGATACGGTCCGCCTGGATTCTACCATTCGGGCTTACATGATTCGCAACAACGTCCCTGGCCTTTGTCTCGCTTTTTGTAAAAATGATAAAATCGTGTTTGCGAAAGGGTATGGGTATGCCATCAAGGATACGCTGGCCGCAGAACCCTCGCAGCTTTTCAGGATTGCGAGCGTCAGCAAGCCGATCACTTCCCTGGCCATTATGAACCTCGTGGCCGAGGGAAAATTACATCTCGGCGACAAGGTATTCGGGCCTTCCGGTATTTTGAAGCAATTCCCGGTGCCCGCTGCAAATGGGCTTGCATTGCAGATAACAGTAAGCCACCTTTTACATCACGTTTCCGGATTCATAAATGCCAAGGGAGACCCTGCGTTTATGGATTTGGAAATGACCACCGACCAGATGATCCAATGGGAATTGGACAATGAAATCATCACACATCCGCCCGGGGATACGATGGTCTATTTGAATTTCGGGTATATCCTCCTGGCCAGGATCATCGACCGGGTTTCCGGTATTCCTTATGCACAATACGTTCAATCGACGATTTTGGAACGCTGTGGTATTCGGGATATGCAGATCGGGAAGAATTCCTTGTTGTTGCGACTGCCTTTGGAAGCCGAATATTATTCTTTTGGGGCTTTCTCCCCTTACTCCCTGGACCTGAACCGCATGGAAGGGAATGGGGGGTGGATCGCTTCGGCGGTCGACCTAGCCCGGGTGTTGGTTCATATTAACGGGGATCACGGGGTTCCTGATATATTGCCTTCTTTACAGATGGATTCACTGACAGAAGTCCTGCACGCTTCCAGGAATTATGGTTGCGGATTTATCGTTTGGTCCAACCATGCCAAGGGGCATAATGGGGCGATGCCCGGGACGAATGCGCTAATCCATGATGCGGGAGATGGGGGAGGGTGGACAGTGGTGATGAATGGGCGGGCGGAGAAGGATGGGTTTGCTTGGGGGTTGGATGTTATGCTTAGGGTGTTTTATTCTTCGATTCATTGGCCGGATACCAATAAATTCAGTCTTTATGAAAATTAGTTTGAAACATCTTTTTTTAGCTATCCTGTGCCTTATTGTGTTGGCTACTTTGTCTTATTTCGGGGCATTTGCGGTGGCCGAAGGAGGAAGAAATAGTGTCTTTCAAATATTAAAGTATATATTCCAAATTTTATGTTTCCCGAGCTTTTATTTGGTAGGAACTTCTGTAATCGAAAAATGCCCTGTAATTGGAATGTTAGGGTTGTTACTATTTAATATTTTGGTTTACGCTTTTTTACTGGTGGGGCATTATAGTTGGATAAGGAGTATCAGACATCGATAAAAAGGTTTGCCTTTCAATGAGAGGTAATTATTCAGCATTGTCTCTTTTCTTCTTCAATTGCTCGATATCCTCCATATCTTTAGGCCTGGCCTGGGTTTGCTTATTCGCAATTAAGTCTTTATAATTTATATAGGGGATCTTGATGTTTCCGATCTTGGAAACTTCCCGGTCCTTAAAAGAGGCTTGAAATTTTGAAAGCCCAGGAATCTCAGGCAAGAAATCAACAGTAAATTTTTCGTGCTCAAATCTAAAAAATGACTCTTTTGGATTGGGCGATTTTTCCGCTCTAATATCGGACATATCTTGCCCTAGATCTTCTAAAGCATCCAGAAGCTTATAGTAATTCTCATAACTTGAATTGTACCAGAAATCCAGGTCGTATTTTTCTGTCAATAGCCCGGAAGATTGACGCGATAGGCGAAAATAACCATGGAGTGCAACGGCAGTTCCTCCAACTATTAAGTATTCAACAGAATGCTTATTAAGTATTTTACAAACATTCAAAATACTATTAGCCAGACTATCTTCCATTTTTGAATTGCTTGGGAGAACTGTTATTCTGGGAACGATCTTTTGAACGATGGCTTATAAGAAGGCTCACAAAAGCTTTTAACTCCGATTCCTTTTCCAAATCGGATTGATTTGAATTTATTTGAGCACGGTTTGCCTTCAAATCATTAAAGCTTGTATATAGTGTAAGTTTTGTCATAAAATAAGCTGTATAAAGATAACAAAATCCGATATAACCATATAACTATTGATAATCAATTAATTGAAATTAAACTCGTGAGAAATATAAAATAATTCAAAGGGCACTAGTCCTTCCACCCGACTCGCGTGTCTGGCTATATATGCCCCATCCCCCCAGACTGTCTTACCTGTTCGACCGGTATCTCTCCGGAACCTGTTCCCCTGAGGAAGTGGAGGAGTTCGTCCTGCTGTTGAAGCGGGAAGGGACGGATGAATACCTAAATGATCAGCTTCGGTCGCTCTGGTCACAGAGCGGAGATGAGGCGGGTGAGGCACCCGTGGATTGGGAGCGGATGTATGCCGAGGTTACGGGGGGCGTGCGGCGGCGGCCTGTGGCGCGCTGGGTTGCCGGCTTGGCGGCGGTTGCTGTGCTCGCAGCGGGTGGATGGTGGTGGACGCGGCAAAAGGAGCAGCCGGTAGCGAATCGCGTCGCGGCGGCGCGAAAACCAGTGGCGGTGCTTAAGAAAAAGACGATCCATCTCCCGGATGGAAGTTCGGTTGTATTGAATACCTCCAGCAGGCTCGATTATACAAAGCCCAGGGAGGTCACGCTGATTGGGGAAGGCTATTTCGATATACAAAAGGCCCCGGGACAGCCCTTTCTTGTCCATACGGGGAAGCTGACGACACGCGTTTTGGGCACCACTTTCAACATCAGGGCTTATCCGGGGGACAAATCCATCCAGATCACGGTGACCAGGGGGAGGGTGCAGGTACTGACCGCGAACGGCAGCCTGGGCACTTTGAGAGCCAACCAACAAATCGAGTACATCCTGGGGACGGAGAAGGCGCGCCAGCAGACGGTTGACCCCGAGCCGGTAGTGGCCTGGAAACCCCAGGAAATATTTTACGACAATAAGAGTATGGAGGAGGTGGCTAAGGATCTGGAGAAGCGTTATAACGTAACCCTATCCTTTACTAACCCCGCCATCAAAGAATGCAGGGTAACGGCCACATTTTCAACGGAGGACGCGCTGGAAGAAGTCCTCCAGGTTTTATGCGCCGTTACCCAGGATACGTATACCATCAACGGAAGCAGCATTACCCTGAACGGGCAAGGCTGCAATTAAAAAACTGCTTATGAACATTCGAGGCATTATGAAACTAACGAGCTTGCTCATGGCGCTCAGCGTCACCGGGGCGCGGCTGTTGGCCGCGGGGCCCGGCCAGTCCCAGGATCTCAGCGAGGTCAGGGTTTCCCTGGCTTTACGCAACGAGCCTCTGAAATCGGCGTTTTCCGCGATCGAAAAGCAAACGGCTTTCCGGTTCGCGTACAGCGACCGGCAGGTTGGGAAGTACCGAAACATTACCCTGAACCTGCCCAGCGCTTCCCTGGATGAGGCGCTGAAGGATCTGTTGAACGGGACTCAACTGTCCTTCAGGCAGGTCAGTAACAAGATCGTGATCTTTAAATTACCGGACGCCGACCCACCGTCCGATCCGCCGGCAGCGGCGAGCCTGGCCCCGGGAGGAGGCACGGTGAAAGGGACGGTGACCAACGCCAAGGGTGAAGCCCTGGCCGGTGCATCCATCCAACTTTTCCAGACGGGGCAGGCTGCCCCCAAGGGAACGGCGGCGGATGCGAACGGGCATTTTATAATAAAGGACGTGGCGCCCGGCAAATATACGCTGCAGGCCACCGCGGTAGGTTATGTGGAAATGACGAAGACGATCAATGTGGGAGACGGCGCAACCGTGGACGTCCCTTTCCTTTTGAAGGACGAGGCGGCCAGCATGAACGAAGTCGTGGTAACGGGATATACCCGCCAGAATAAGCGGGATGTAACAGGAGCGGCCAGCACAGTTTCTTCCGACGTGATTGCGCAAACGCCTGTGACGAACGTGGAGAATATATTGGAAGGCCGGGTTTCGGGTGTTACCGTGGACGCGCAGGGTGGCCCCGGCGCTCAATCTACCATCCGTATCCGCGGCGTAGGTACGCTGGGCAACAGCGATCCCCTGTATGTTATTGACGGGGTGCAAATTCGCCTGGGACAGGCTGGAGGCAGCGAGAATATTTCCAACCTCCTGGATCCGGGTGAAATCGAATCCCTAACGGTGTTGAAGGACCCGTCCATGACGGCCCTGTATGGAGCCAATGGAAGCAACGGGGTCATCGTGATTACTACCAAGACGGGGCGCCTGGGAGCTCCCCGGCTGGATTACAACACCTATTTCGGGGTGCAGGTCCCAAAGGGATTATACAATGAAATCACGCCCCAGCAACAAGCCAACGGGCTGTATAATTCCTACCAGATCGCCGGTCAGGCTTTCCAATTTCCAAACTTCTACAATGTTTCGGGCGGCACACCGGTGCTACCCGATTATATCATTGAGAATGCCGCGAGTGCGGGCAATATAGGCGTGGCAGCGGGGGATCCGACAGCCAATCCCTCCCTCTACAACTATCAGAACTACCGCATCATCAAGGCCAATCAGGCGGGGACGAATTGGTGGAAAACCATTTTCCAGCCGGCCATGACCCAAAACCATGAACTGACGCTCAGCGGGGCAACCGATAAAAGCAATTACGTGCTTGGCATGAACTACAATGACGACCAGGGCACCCTGTTGAATTCCTATTTCAAGAGACTCGCCCTTAGAGTCAATACCGAATTCAAGGTGAAACCCTGGCTGCGCTTTGGGGAAAACGTAGAATTCTCATACGTGTCGGGTAATTCATTAGGACGTTCCCCTACCGGAGATATTGCGGCATTGTACCTCCTTTCCCCCCTGCTGCCGAAATACGACATTGCCGGGAATCCCGCCGGAACGAACAAAGCCCTGGTCCTTGGGAATACGAACAACCCTTATACGGACCGCATGAATTCGAAAAGCGATAAAAGTTATACGCAATCGATATTGGGGAATGCCCACCTGGAGTTCGAGCCCATCAAAGGCTTGATTTACACCAACCAGATCGGTATCACGATCGTTCCCAATGAATACCACGGGTATACCCCCCAGCAGCCCCAGGAACCCATTCCGGGAACAACCAACCTGTTCACCGAGGGGGGCAGCTATTCCACCGATTGGCGTTGGTTGAACAAATTGTCGTATGCCGCGACCTTCCACGATATCCATAAGGTCACAGCCTTTGTTGCTTATGAATCCCATGCGTTCACCGCGCGCAGCTATGAAGGCACGACGGGGAATATCGCTTTCCCGGGCCAGGGAACGGAATTCCTTGGGAACGGAAATACCGGGAGTGGGACGGCCTACGTCCCCACCGTGGGAGGCGGAGGCGTATTTTATACCACGACCTCCATCATCGCCAATGCCACTTATTCCTTAATGGACAGATACCTGCTGGCGGCTTCCTTCCGCCAGGACGGTTCCTCCAACTTCGGGCCTAACGACCGGTATGGGAATTTCGCGGCGGCCAGTGCCGGTTGGCGTATTTCCAGTGAAAAATTTATGCAAAACGTCAGGTGGATAGACGACCTGAAGCTCAGGGCCTCTTACGGAACGGTGGGGAACGATGCAGGGTATACGGTTTCGTATTACGGAACCCTGGCTTCGGGCGGCTTCGGGGATTACGACCTGGCAGGGACGAATATCAATTCCATGGCTGGGTATTTCCCTTTCCAGTTGGGGAACCCCAATCTGCAATGGGAAGAAAACCTGACCACCAATATCGGTCTGGACGCCACCCTCTGGCGCAATTTTACCGCCAGCCTGAACTGGTTTGACCGGGCAACTAAAAAACTGATTTACAATCCGCCCACTACAGGGACGGCGGGTTCGGCGCTTTCCCCTTATGTGAACACCATGGACTTCACCAATAAGGGGGTGGAAGCGGAACTGGGTTATGGAGCCAAGATCGGTCAGCTACGCTTCGACATGGCTTTCAATTTCTCTACGTACCGCAACCGGGTGAATTATATCAATGGATTGGACAGCACTTTCATACAGGGCGGCCAATTCGGGTCGAACGGCGCCATTTATCTGAGCCGCAGCGAAGTGGGCCATCCCGTATCGAGCTTCTTTGGATATGAGTATGAAGGGCTGTTCCAAAACCAGGCCCAACTGAACAGTCACGCCAGCGAGGCCAATTTCGGGATCTCTACCACCAACGGACTCGGGCATGTGATGTACAAGGACCTGAACAACGATGGTGTGATCGATACCCGGGACGAAACCTTCCTGGGGGATCCCAATCCCAAGTTTTCTTATGGATATAGCCTGAACCTGTACTTCAAGCATTTCGATTTCGGGATATTCCTGCAAGGGGTTTACGGAAACAAGATTTTCAATTACGGCAAAACCCTTGCACTGTTTCCCAATGGGGCCGCAGCGGGTCAGGGCGGATTGGTGGCGGGGGCAACGAATACGTGGTCTCCCTCGAACCCCAATGCCACTTTGCCCATCTTCACGCAGGACCTGGCGGCCAATGACTTGTCGCCCTCCAGCTATTTTATCGAGAACGGATCTTATATGCGTGTCAAGACCCTGCAGTTGGGGTATACCATCCCCAACCTGAAGGGCATCCGCAAGCTGAGGATTTATGTTCAGGCATACAACCTGCTTACCTTCACCCACTACAGCGGTATGGACCCCGAAGTCAACGACGGGGATCCCCATAACCTGGGCATCGACTACGGTACGGCGTATCCCTTCAGTAAAAAATACCTGTTCGGGATTAACCTTGGGTTGTAAACACTTAATAAACGCATTATGAAAAAATATTCAATTTTTGTACTACTCTTGGGGTTGAGCGCTTGTAACAAGAGCTTCCTGAACGTGCCCCCTCCCAGCGGTGGGACTACCATCAACGAATTTTACGACAGCGCGGGCGTCGAATTGCTCCTGATCGGTGCCTACCACGATCTGACGGGGATCGACGTCAAGAGTACCTGGTGGGGCACCTCGGGCACGAACTGGGTGTACGGGGACATTACTTCCGGGGACGCCTACCTTGGAGGCACGCCCGGGAACGGTTTCCCGCACCAGGTGCCCGACGCATTCAATATCGAGAATTACCAGGCCATCCCCACCACGGGCTTCCTGGACGACCAATGGACGGCGGATTATGACGGTGTAGCGCGGTCCAATGCGGTCATTCTGGCCGCAGGGAACGCCACCGATTTCAAAGGCCCGGGTTCGAAAAACGAAGTCATTGCGGAAGCGCGCTTCCTCAGGGGGCACTTCCATTTCGACCTGAAACAAAAATTCAATAACGTGCCCTATGTGGATGAAAACGTGTCCAACTTCAATCAACTGGCCAATACGGTGAATATCTGGCCTGATATAGAAGCGGACTTCCGCTTTGCATTCGACAATTGCAATGAGGTGCAGCCCCTGGCAGGCCAGGCAAACAAGTGGGCGGCGGCGTGCTACCTGGCCAAATGTTACATGTTCGAACAAAAATTTGCTGCGGCTAAGGCTCTTCTCGATACCATCATTGCCAGTGGGAAGAACTGGCAGGGGACACCCTACTCTCTAACGCCCTGCTACCATGACAACTTCGACGTTGGCAAGGAAAATAACCAGGAGACCGTGTTGCAAATCAACTTTTCCGTGGACCCCACCAGCCTGCCTGATAATGCAAACCTGGGCGAAACGGGCGTCTCGCCGGTGGGTACCGCAGCCGACGTTACCTACGGGTATTGGAAGCAACCTTCCTTCAACCTCGTGAATGGCTTCAAAACCGACGTCAACGGGCTGCCCGAAATGGACGCCACCGGCAACGATACCTCCAACGTGACTAACATGACCAACGACATGGGTATCGCCTCCTCCGCTGCATTCATACCCTATCAGGGTACGGTAGACCCGCGCCTGGATTGGACAGTGGGACGTCGCGCCGTTCCTTACCTGGATTGGGGGGTCGACCCCGGCGCGAACTGGGTCGCCGACCAGGCTTTCGGGGGGCCCTACATCAACATCAAGAATATGTTCACCCAGGCCGAGCAAGGCATAGGTTTCGGGGGTATCATTTCGGCTTATTACTATGTGGGCAACAGTGCGGTCAACTACAACATCATCCGCTATGCCGAGGTGTTGCTGTGGGCTGCCGAAGCCGAAGTAGAGGTGGGGAGCCTGGAGCAGGCCAGGACCTATGTCAACATGGTGCGGAACCGCGCCATGACCGGCTGTACGGTACCTATCGACCATTCGACCGGATTCCCCAGCGCAAACTATTCCATGGGTCTGTACAACACCCCCTGGACAGACCAGAACTATGCGCGGGCAGCCGTGCGTTTCGAACGTCGGCTGGAGTTGGGCATGGAAGGCAAGCGCTTCTTCGACCTCGTGCGCTGGGGGATCGCTCCCACGTACCTGAACGCCTTCCTGTCGGTGGAAGAAACGAGGGGTGTAGGTAGTGTGGAAGCTTCCGCGACCTTTACGCAAAACAAAAACGAGTATTTCCCTATACCCCAACAAGAAATCACATTGGATCCTAAGCTGAATCAAAACCAGAATTATTGATGCGGCTGGTTTGGATATTGCTGTTGCTGGCTTTTGATGCATCGGCTCAAAGGAATTATTACGTCAGTGGCGCCGGGAACGACCGGGATGATGGAAGCCTCGTCCATCCCTGGAAGAGCCTGGCGCCTTTGGCGCATTTGAGGCTGCATGCGGGAGATGGTGTGCTGTTTCACGGGGGGGAAACCTTTTCGGGAGTGGTCCGCATCGAATTCGCACGGGGGACCGCTGCGCGGCCTGTCGTGGTTTGCTCGTACGGCTCCGGTGTGGCGACTCTTTCGGGAGGGGATTCCTCGGCTTTGATATTGTATGCTTCGTCGCATGTGAATGTTTTTGGTTTGCACCTGGTCGGAGTGGGTCGCAAGGCTGGGAATGTAAAGGAGGGGCTGGTGCTTGTAGAGTGTCGCTCTGTTTCGATCGACAGCGTGAATATCACGGGTTTTCAGAAATCCGGCCTGATGGTGTATTCATCCGTGGATGTTTTGCTAACCCGCGTTTTCGCGCACGAGAACGGGGCCGCGGGAATATCGGTGGAAGGGCTGAACAAGAAGTCGTCCCGGAATATCCGAATCACGTGGTGCAAGGCGGACGACAACCCCGGCGATCCATCCAACCTAACCAACCACAGCGGGAACGGGATTGTGGTTGGGCATTGTACTTCTTTACGTATCGATCATTGCAGCGCCACGAACAACGGTTGGGACATGCCCCGCATCGGAAACGGTCCTGTGGGCATCTGGTGTTACGAGGCGGACAGCGTGACCATCGAACATTGCTTGTCCTACCGTAATAAAACGTCCGTAGGTGGCGCCGATGGAGGCGGGTTCGACCTGGACGGAGGGACGACTCATTCGGTAATTCAGTATTGCCTTTCTTACGGGAACCAGGGCAGTGGGTATTGTATCTTTCAATATTGGGGCGCCAGCCCATTTCACGACAATGTTATACGGCACAATATTACTGTTGATGATGGGACGGTCTCTGATTCGCGGGCGGGTATGTACGTCTGGAATAGCTCGGATGATTCGACACAATTCTACAATGTCCGGGTGTACGACAACACTGTATATTGTTCAAAGGAGGCGGCGGTTAGTTATTCTGAGAAAAGCGAACGCCGCGGTTTCCTGTGGTCCAACAATATTTTCATCGGTGGGGACAGCCTGATCCGGGGTCTTCGCGGGTCTGACCGGTTCGTGAACAATGATTGGTGGTGCCTTGCGCAGCCGTCTTTGGTTGGACCGGGTATGCACGTGAATCCGGGTGTCCGGATACCCGGGAAATTGCCGGAGGATGTTCGGGAGTGGCGTGATCTTGGGATACCGGTGGGCTGGGAGCCGCGGAAATGACTTATCTTGGTTGTATGAAAAAGAAGTACCGTATTTTGGTGTTTTTCTTAGTGTTTGCAGCGGTGATGTTAGGTGTGGAAAGTGCGGGTGAGGCAATTGGCTGGCTCTCCCCCAGGCAATCATTCTCCAGAAACCTCCTGGAGGCCGTTATTACCGGTCTTCTTACCGCTATCTTTTTCGAAATTTGGGTAAGGCGTCGGGAAAAAAAATCCGCCAAAGCAAATTGACAAAAGTCCTGTTCATCCTTCTTTTTTCGTGCGTCCTCCGGTGCGAAGCGCAAACCTTTGCCGATCCCGGTAAAGACTATGGGAGTGCGCCACTTTGGGTCTGGAACACGCGCGTGACGCGGGGTCTTATCGATACCTCTTTAATGGCCTTCAAGGCCAACGGCTTCGGCGGAGTCTTCGTGCATCCCCGCGCGGGGCTCATTACTGAATACCTTTCCCCCGACTGGTTCCACCTTTGGGCGTATGCGACCCAAAGGGCCAAAGAGCTGGGACTGAATATCTGGATCTATGATGAGGATTCCTATCCGAGCGGTTTTGCTGGAGGGCACGTTCCCGCCACCATGCCCTCTTCCTACAACCAGGGGGAAATGTTGGAGATGGACAGCAGCGGGCATTTCAAAAAAACTTTCTACTACACTTCTCCCTGGTACGGGGGATACAGTTACGTGGACCTGATGGCTCCGGGTGTTACCGATACTTTTATCCGGCTCACGATGAAGGGATATGAAAGGGCCGTGGGCACGGAGTTTGGGGGGACGGTCAAGGGGATATTCTCGGATGAACCCAATATCGAGGTGCAGTATCCCCACAGTATCCGGTGGACGCCGAAATTGTTCCAGACATTCGCCGAACGGTGGGGCTACCCATTGGAAGACCACCTTGCCTCGCTTTTGCGGGAAGAGGGAGACTGGCGAAAGATCCGCCACGATTATTATAAGACCTTGTTGCAACTCTTCATCGATGGTTGGTCCAAGCCATATTCAGCCTATACGGCAGCGCACAACCTGGAATGGACGGGTCACTATTGGGAACACGAATGGCCAAACCCCAATCACGTTCCCGACAACATGGCCATGTATGCCTGGCCGCAGCGCCCGGGGATAGATTTGCTTTTCAATCAATTCGACGAGCACTTCGTGAACGCCCAGTTCGGGAATATCCGGGCGGTCAGGGAGCTGGCCAGCGTGGCCAACCAGTTGGGAAAGGCCAGGAACCTTTGCGAGACATATGGGGGCGGGGGTTGGGACCTGCGCTTCCGGGACATGAAGCGCCTGGGGGACTGGATGTTTACCCTGGGGATCAATACCCTCGACCAGCACCTTTCCTTTATGACCATTACGGGGGCCCGGAAGTACGACTATCCCCAAAGCTTTTCCTATCATGAGCCCTGGTGGCCACTTTATAAGTATTTGAATCAATACTTCACGCGCTTGACGTGGGCCCTGACCCGGGGCTCAGCCTCGGGCAATGTCCTGGTGCTGGAGCCCACTACAAGCGCTTGGATGTATGCGGCGTATGATGCGTCAAATCCCCGGATGATGGATATCGGGAACCATTTCCAATCGTTCCTCACGCATTTGGATAGCGACCAGGTGGAATATGAGCTGGGCTCGGAGGCTGTGATCAGGGATCACGGGGCGGTCGCTGGGACGGGCGCCGGGGGCGGCGGCGGGACGGGCGCCGGGGGCGGCGGGACGGGCGTCGGCGGGACGGGCGCCGGGGGCGGTGGCGGGACGGGCGGCGGCGGGACGGACGCCGGGGGCAGCGGGACGCGGTTTGTTATTGGGAAGCGGCCGTACAACGTGGTCGTGATTCCACCGGGCATGGAGAATGTAGATTCTGCGACCGACATGCTGTTGCGGCGTTATGTTGCCGCAGGCGGGCGATTACTGCAATATGAAGATGTTCAAAGGGTGGAAGGCGTTGCCCTGGATTCGTTGCGGCGGTACGCGGGGTGGAACGCAGTTCGCCTGGATACGGCGACCTTCGGGTTTGTGCATCCCTGGATGGATCCGGAGGGATTCAGTGTGACTGCGACAGGAGGAGATTTACATCATATGCGGCGACAGGTCAATGGAGGGCAATATGTGTTCCTGTCCAATGCCAGTATGGACTCCGTTTGTACGGGTTCTTTCGTGGCCAGGGGTCATTCGGTGATCCGGATGGACCTCCTTACGGGACTGACCACCCCGAATCCCTGCAGCATTTCAGGGGATTCGGTGACGGTCGACTTCCGGCTGCCTCCGGA